>DAOTYR010000558.1:0-7570 GCA_034434655.1 Chloroflexaceae bacterium | reverse complement strand
GGGTGGGGGGGCGGGCCCCCCCCACACCTCCCCGCCAGACGGTCAAGCGCAAACCGCAGGTTTTGAACCATGCCTTAAAAACCATACCATGTACGCCCCGAAGACGTTGCTCAAGCCCTGGCGCGTGGCCAGGCCTGACCCGCAACGTGCCGCTGGCGATGGACATCGCGCCCGCGCGGGCCGAGGCCGGCCGTCCACGCAGGTGGCGGCCCGGCGCCGCGCCCCCGGGCGCGCCTTATGCGTATGCAGCCCCCTGGGGCAGATCGATCACCGCGGCGACACTGCCGCGCACCGGCGCGCACCCGAACTGTCGATCCTGTGCGTGGACGCGCATCGGCAGGCCGCCGCGCACCCGCAGCGTCAGCCGCAGCTCCGGGTCCACCCGCGCGCCCTCCAGGAGCGCCAGGCGGAAGCGCTGGATGATCATGGCCAGGGCCAGCTTGATCTCCATCAACGCAAAGGTCGTGCCAATGCACATCCGCGGCCCCGCGCCAAAAGGCAGGTAGGCGTATGGCGACGGTTCCAGCCCTTCCCAGCGTTCCGGCTTGAACGCCAGCGGGTCCGTGAACAGGTCGGGCATGCGGTGCGTAATGAAGGGGCTGAGGAAAATGGTCGTGTTCGCCGGCAACTCGTAACAGCCGAGCTGGAAGGCCTCTGTGCTGACGCGCGCCAGCACGCTCGCCGGCGGCATCAGCCGCAGGCTCTCCTTCACCACCCGGTCGAGCAGTGGCAGGCGCCCCAGTTGCTCCACCGTGGGCGCGTCGCCGCGCAGCGCGTGGGTGAGTTCATCGTGCAGATCGGCGAGGACATCGGGGTGCTGGTCGAGCAGGAAGAGCGTCCAGGTCAGCGCGTTTGAACTGGTCTCGTGGCCCGCGGCGAAGAGGGTGTACGTCTGGCCGATCAGTTCATCGTCGCTGAGCATCTGGCCATCTTCATCACGGGTGGCGATCAACGTCGCCAGCACATCGTTGTGGGCGTCGCCCAGGGCGCGACGCCGGGCGATCAGGGCGCGCACATAGACCTCGATGCGTTCGGCCAGGCGCGACAGCCGGTAGGCGGCCGTGCCGGGCAGAGTGGGCGGCAGCAGCATATCCAGCGGCGAGAAGTTGATCTCCAGCGATTGCTTGAACAGCTCGCCCAGGGTGCGCGCCTCGGGCGTGGCGTCCAGGCTGAAGAGGGTCTTCATCGCTACTCCCAGGGTCAACCTCTGCATCTCCTGGGCGATGTCGCGCTGCTCGCCCGGCCGCCAGCGGCTCAATACCTGGTCAATCAGCGTCACCATGGTATCGCGGTAGCCATTGACCTGCTGGCGGTGAAACGACGGCATCATCAGCCGGCGTTGCTGGCGGTGCTTCTCGCCGTTCATCGCCAGCAAGCCGTTGCTGATCCGCGCCACCGCCGAGTCGCGTGGCGCAGGGCGCCTGCCGCCCAGGTTGGTCCAGAAGCGTTGCCCATCCGAAAAGATCAGCCGATTATGGTCCGGCCCGAAGGCCAGCAGCATCACCGGGTCCGTCCGCGACAGGCCGACGATCGGGCCGTAGCGCTGGTAGGCGCGTATCAGGAAGCCGATAGGGTCACTGCCAAAGGGGATCAGCGCCCCGCGCCAGCCCAGTACGGGGTCGGGCCGGGGGCCAGGAATGAAGACCGGGGCAACCGAGAACTGCATGGGTGCGAACCTCTCCAGGGCGCCTGCGCGCCGTGAGCCGGGGGTGGCCAGCCTCTAACGTGAACATACGCCCTCGGAGCGGGGTGTGGGGAAACCGGGTTTCCCCACGCCCCCGCCCCGCAGGGGAATGGGGAAACCGGGTTTCCCCATTCCCCCGCCCGGTGGGAGGGTCTGGGAGGGCGCAGCCCTCCCAAGAATTATTTTCATCCCGTCAGTGTGCGGCGGAGCCGCATGGACGGCTAACGTGAACATAGGCTCTCGAAGAGGGGTGTGGGGACACCGGGTTTCCCCATCCCTCAGCGGACGCGGGCCGGAGGCCCGCGCACCCAGGCCTCCACCCGCGGGAGGGTTTGGGAGGGCGCAGCCCTCCCAGGAACAACCGTATGTTCATTGCGGCGTTGTGCGGCGCAGCCGCATGGGCGGCTAACGTGAACATAGGCTCTCGAAGAGGGTGTGGGGACACCGGGTGTCCCCACGCCCCCGCCCCGCAGGGGCATGGGGACACCGGGTGTCCCCATGCCCCCACCCGGTGGGAGGGTTTGGGAGGGCGCAGCCCTCCCAGGAACAACCGTATGTTCATTGCGGCGTTGTGCGGCGGAGCCGCATGGGCGGCTGAGGTGAAAATGGCCCTCCCGCGCGGCGGTCACGCCCTAATCGTGAACCCACAGCACCGCCACCAGCAGCGCCAGGCCGGTGACCACGGTTCCTATCGCCACGAGGATCAGCAGGGTCATCGGCACCAGACCGGACCAGCCGCCCACGCCGGCGGCGATCGCCAGGATCGCCAGGGTCAGCATCAATGCCGCCAGCACCAGCGCGATGGCGATGCGGTTCGCGGCGCCGATCAGCGCCCCGGCGACCCGGCGCAATTCGTGCTCTTCGGTGCGCACGCGCAGCACACCGTCGTTGAGTTGCTGGAGCACATCGCTCAGTTGGTGCGGCAGTTCAAGCGCCACCTCGCCCAGTGAGCGCCCCTCGCGCAGCACCTGCGCGCCCATCGCGCCCGGTCCCATCTGCTCGGCGAGGGCCTGGCGCACATAGGGCCGGGCGATCCCGAACACATCGAGGGTCGGGTCGAGTTGCACCCCTACCCCTTCCATGATCACCAGCGTCTTGAGCAGGATCGCCAGTTGCCCGGGCAGGCGGATGTTGTGCCGTCGGAACAACACCAGCAGGTCGTTGATCGTGTCGCGCGCCGAGATGTCGCGCAGCGAGCGATCGATAAAGCCTTCAGTGAAGCGTTCCAGGTCGCGCCGCAACTGGGGCGTAACGTCCCGCCGCGACACCAGGTTCAGCCGTTCCATGGCTCGCAGCGTACCGCTGGTATCGTGGTTGACCAGGGCGGCGAGCAGGAGCAGCAGGCTCTGGGTGGTCTGGCGATCCAGGCTGCCCACCTGACCGAAGTCTACCACGCCGAGCACCCCGCCGTCCATCACGAAGAAATTGCCCGGGTGCGGGTCGCTATGGAAGAATCCAAAGCTGAACACCTCGCGCAGGATGAGTTCCGTGCAATTCCGAGCCAGGCGGCTGCGATCCACGCCCGCGCGCCGCAGGCCGGCTTCGTCGGTCAGTTTCACCCCGTACAGGCGCTCGGTAGTCAGCACGCGCGTATCGGTCAGTTCCCAGTAGACGGTAGGGATATGCACCGAGGGCGTATCGGCGAAGAGCATGCGGAAGCGATCGGCATTGCGGCCCTCGCGCTTGTAATCCAGTTCGGCCCGGAGCATCGCCGAGAACTCCCAGGCCAGTTCCATCAGGTCGTACTCCTGCCCGAAGGGCAGCCGTTCCTGGGCCAGCGCCGCCAGGTCGGCCAGGATTGCCAGGTCGGTGTTGATGCGCGTCTCGATGTCGGGCCGTTGCACCTTGACGGCCACATCGGCGCCGCCGTGCAGGCGCGCGGCGTGCACCTGCCCGAGCGAGGCAGCGGCCAGCGGTTCCAGGTCGAAACGGGCGAAGAGCGCGTCAATCGGCCGGCTGAAGGTCTGCTCGATCAGCGCCACCGCCTGCTCGCCCGGATAGGGCGGCACGGTGTCCTGGAGTTTCTCCAGTTCGGTGATGAACTCCGGGGGCAGCAGGTCGGGGCGTGTGCTCAGGGCCTGCCCGAGCTTCACGAAGGTGGGGCCGAGGGCGATCAGCGCTTCGCGGAGGCGCACGGCCGTGCCCAGGGGCGCCGGCGGCGGCACCCGCAGGATCACGCGCCGGGGCAGGGAGAGCAGCGAGACCAGACCCAGTTGCTCGACCAGATAGCCGAAGCCGTGGCCGACCAGCACGTGAGCGATCTCGCGGTAGCGGCCAAGGTAGCGCGCCTGGCGAACGAGGGGCCACATCGCTCAGGAACCTGCCAGCCTGAACAGGAGGGGCAGGAGGTGGGGCAGGAAGATCAAACAGCCGACGACCACCGAGCCGATGGCGCAGATCAGCACCGTTCCCGCGGCGACGTCCTTGGCGATTCTGGCCAGCGGATGGCGCGCGCTCGTCGCCAGGTCCACCGTCGCCTCAATCGCCGTGTTCACCCCCTCCGCCGCCAGCACCAGGGTGATGGTGATCACCAGGACCAGCCACTCCCAGCGTTCGATGCCCAGCGTCACACCCAGGGCCACGGCGCACGCCCCGGCCAGGCAGTGGATCTGCGCGTTCCGCTGGGTGCGCAGCAAGTGGCCCATCCCCGCGAAGGCGTACCGAAAAGCGGCGATCAGCGGCCCCATCCGCCGATCCACCGCCCGGCGCGGCAGCTCGCTCTGGCTGTCGACATCGCGCTCCATACCCCGATTATACACCACGCCGCGGGAGGGAATGGGGAAATCCGGGTTTCCCCATCCCCCTCCCGCGGAAGGGTTTGAGAAGGGCGCAGCCCTCCTATGTTGGAGCAGGGGGATGTTCCCCATGCCCTCGCCCGGTGGGAAGGTTTGGGAGGGCGTAGCCCTCCCAGAACGTAACCGGATGACCAGGGTATCCGAGCAGGCCCTCAATCGGGCTGCAACACCAGGTTCTCGCCCGCCACCCAGCCGTTCCGCCCCCCCACGGTCGTGACCCGCCACCAGGTGAAGCCATCGGCGGATTGGGGGCCTTCGTCCACCGTCATTTCCGTACCGATTGGCAGGCGAGCGATGATATTGTCGGGGCTGATCGTCGGCGCCGAGCGCATGCGCAGGTTGAGCCCGCCGGCGCGCGTGACCCAGGCCCGGCAGCCGACGGCGATTTCGGTGCAGGCTGGCCCAGGCTGGATCGCCTCGCCGATGGTCACCCGCACCGGGCGATTGAGGATCTGATCGGTTCCCTTGACGCGCGCACTGATCGCCGCCGTGCCCTGCTGCAAGGGCACCTCCACGCTCCACGCGCCGTCCTGGCCCACCATCACCTCGCCGAGCACCAGGTCGCCGTTGAGGATCTCGAGCACCGTGCCAGGCTTGCCCTTGCCGCTGATCACGTTTGGCCCCGGCTGCAACACCGCGCCTTCGGCGGGCGCGTCCACGCTCACCCCCAGGCCCCCGGTCGCGTTCACTTCGACCGGTGCGCTTGCGGCCACCGGGTTACCGCTGGCATCCAGCGTCTCGACGATGATCGGCTGGATGCCGGCGCCGAGGATGGTCTCCAACTCCCAGCGCCCATCGGGGCCGACCACGGTCGTGCCCAGGTTCGTGTCGCCCGCCCGGACACGCACCCGCGCGCCGGGGGTTCCCGTGCCGCTCAGGGTGATCGGGCCGCTCTCCACCGCACCGGCGGGCGCGTCGAAGGTAGGCGCCGCCAGGGCCTCGCCGACGGCCAGTTTCACCGCCTCGCCCGTGGCAACAACCTGACCCCCGGCGTCCACGGCGCGGGCCACCAGTTCGGCCTCGCCCGCCGCCAGGGTCGTATCCAGGCGCCAGTTCCCATCGGGGCCAACGACCGCCGTGCCGACCGGCGCGCCATTCACCAGCACCTCGACCGTCGAGCCGGGCGTGCCCGTGCCGCGCACAGTGTAGGGACCGGCGAACACCGCCTCGCGGGTGCTGAAGATCGCCGGGGCGGCCAGGGCCGCGAGCGTGGGCACGGGGGTGCTTACCACCACCGGCACCGGCGTGGCCGCAACCGCGGGCACACCGGCCTCGGGTTGGGCCGATACCCCGGGCCGCAGCAGGGCCAGCGCGAGCAACCCGGTGATCCCCAGCTTGGCCCAGTCGCGGCCCTGCCAGCGGCGCTCGTCGGGGATCGCGGTGACGGTTGTGGTCGTCGTCGTCTGCATCAGTACCTCCCCTTGCGATACGTGCCGTCACGCACCTGCTGGGCAAGGACCTTCGCCTCGGCGATCCAGGCCGGAATATCCACGTTCTGCCAGGCTTCAGGCCTGATAATCGCCCGTATCTGGGCCTCGGTCATACTGGCCAGTTGCTCGAAACTGGTCACGCCGGCATTCAGCAGCCGCTGCTCGTAGACCGGGCCAATGCCATTGATGTCAATCAGCGGATCGCGGCTGGGAAGGTGGGCCATCTGGCGCGCCTGCTCGCGCCACGACTCGACGTCCAGTTCGAAGGTTGTTTCCGGATCCACAATCGCACGCAGCCGGTCCGGATGCGTGGCCGCGACCTGCTCGAAGGTCACGATCCCGGCCTCGTACAGCCGATTCTGGTACACCGGGCCGATGCCTTTGATATCGATCAACGGATCGCCGTTGCTGCCGGCGAAGCGCCCCAGAGCCAGGCGTGTGGCCGCCAGTTCGTCGTAGAGCGTCAGATTGTACTCCCGCAACGCGGCGACCTCGCTCATCTCGTCAGCGGCGCCCACCTGCCTTGCCGCCAGCGTCTGGCCCTGGGCGCTGGCCGGAGCGCTGGAAGCGGCGCGCAGCGCGGCCAGTTCGGCGCGAAGCCGGTCATTGTCCTCGCTCAGCGTCGCCACACGGGCGCGCAGGCCGCCCAGTTCGTCCTGCACCGTCTGGAGCGAGCCCTGCGCCGTTTTCAGATCGCTTTCCAACGCTGCCCGCCGATCGCCACAGGCGCGCAGATCGCCGGCCAGTTTGTCGCGCTCGCCGCGCAGGGCGCTCATCTGGGTCTCAACGTCCACCGATACAACCTGGCGGCGGCGACGGAACCAGATCCAGTCCCAGATCCACTCAGCGACAAAACCGATCAGTACCCCCAGGGTCAACCACCACAAATAGATCAGATTCATCGAAGCCTCTCCCGCGAATCGTGTCAGGCCGCCACACCAGCGCGCCAATCGGGAACGCCACTGAGAACATGCACGCAGCGCGATCCATCTTCACACTACTACGGTTACCAGTGTCATGGCCTACCCAATTGGCTAGATTGCGGCACGACTCCCGGTCATGGACATAGTTCAAACTCACGTGACAATCCAGCTTTCAGTTCCACAGCGCTCCAGTTCTAATGGTCTTTGAAATAAATAATCCGGCATAGCCCGCGCAGGCGGGCTTCGCATCCCGTAGCCGAGGGCTTCAGCCCCACGGCCAGCCCGGTATACCGAATTAATTTCTCAAAGACCATCAGAGCTGGAGCGCTTCCTGTTGCATTGAAGGGTCCGGGGCCTGGGTGTGCGGGCCTCTGGTCCGCATCCGCAGGGGGATGGGGAAACCCGGTTTCCCCATCCCCCTGCGCAAGGGCTGCGCCCTTACCTTCCCGCGGGCGGGGGTATGGGGGAACCTGGTTCTCCCATGGTCACGTGAGACGGTCATGCGCACGGCGCACAACGCCCGATGCACATGGCCTGGGAGCGCGGGCGTTCCGCCCGCGCCACGGCTCCGCGGGCACGGCGCTGGCCCCCTCCCTGACCCTCCCCCACCGGGGGCGGGCACCCGGCGCCTCCCCCCAGCGGGGGGAGGCTGGGAGGGGGGCTGAACGCGGCGAACGATGGTCACCTCAGCCGTCGCGCTCGCAGGGATCGGCTATAATGCCCCGTTGGAACGGCTCG
>DAOTYR010000557.1:0-2653 GCA_034434655.1 Chloroflexaceae bacterium | reverse complement strand
GACTTCATCACTACTAATCTCAGTTTCCTGGAGTTCTCAATCTCGAACGAAGCCCGCGACATTCACACCGACTATCAGGACCTGGCCCACTTGCGCGCGGTGTGGGGCGGCACAGTGGACACATTCAGTCTCGATCTTTCGAAGATAGCAGCGCTGCTGCCCTCCCTGAGCCAGGGCGACCGGCGGCGCCTCACCCGCGAATTACGCGCGATAAAGATGCCGGTCACTCAGTTGCAGGGGCGCATGGTTAATCTCAGTAGCCAGACCGAGCAATTGCAGAGCCTTTTCGAAGCGTACATTGATGGTACCGATGATTACTTTCGGCGTCAGTTCACCATTTCCGAACCTTTCAACGGCCAGACGACCGGGCTGAACCAGGCGCTCATGGCGGCATACCCGTATAGCTACCTGCAACAGCCGATGAAATCGCTGGGGTCACAGGTGCCGGTACTGGCGGAAAACATCGCAGGACTGGCAAATTCCCTCGAAACGCTACTAACCGAGACCGACCGGATCGCTCGCGAAAGCCTGGAATACTGGACCCGCATTCTCGGCGCCCTGGCGGCGCTCACCGCCCTGGTGATCGCCCTGCCACAATTCATTCCCGGTTCGGTCATCAATCAAGCAACCTATCCCGCATGGCTGCAGGCTATCATTCCCCTCGCTACAGTCGAGCGGGTGACCATGATCATCGTGGCCATCGCGGTACTGGTGCTCATCATTGGAGCGCTGCTCTTCAGTCTGGCCTGGCTCTGGGAACGGCTCTTTCCGAAGGATCAAGAGACGCTGATTGGACGCATCCAGCAGTTCTGGGCCAGGATCGAAGGTGTCGCGGCACAGGCAGGCAGCGCCGAGCGAAGCTGGATCGAGGCGCAAGACCGGACCCTGGCGGGAGAGTTGGCGGCCATTCGCGCGCAAATCGTCAGCCAGCCATCCAGAGGCCGCGCAGGCGCGCCCGTATCTGCACAATTGCGCCGGCTCCCCCTTGTCGGTATGGCGCAACGGGCGAACGCCCGTTACCGATCACCGGTTGTCGCAGAATGGATCAAGCGCAGTCGTCTAAGCCGGTATCTCCTCTATCTGATCGATCTTCGCGTGGAGAACATCCCTTTCCCCCGAACACTCTGCCTCTTTCGGTATAAAAACACCGATTTCGTTCGCATGCCCATCTCGGAATGGGCTTTCGAGCGCTCATTGCGTCTGTCCGGGTTTTCGCTCGAAGAACGCGGGAAGTTGGCGCAGTGGCTCGGCCAACCCGACAATCTGGAGTCTATTGCAGCTATGAGCGATGCAGCGTTCTTGAAGGTTCTGGAAGAGCGCGGTGTCAGCGCCGATCCGGCTAGACGCCATCCCGATCGGTGGGCAGGCAGCTTGAGCAGCGAGGCGACGCCCGCCGATCGCGAACCTCAGACCTGACCGATCCTGCACATCCCTCTGATGCACTACAATAGTGGCGGGTCTGCGGGTGCGCCAGCGTGCGCATCACCACGTGGCAGCGCACCCTGCCGTGTGGAGCAGGCGTTCCTCGTGAAAATGGGGGAACCAGGTTCCCCCATACCCCCGTTTTCATCGGGCGGTGTGCCGCCTGGGGGCATGGACGGCTGATGTGAACCTACGCTGCGAGAGCCAATACGTTCGCCTAAGCGCATGCGGCGCCGCAGCCCCCCTCCCAACCTCCCCCCGCTGGGGGGGAGGAGCCGGACTCCCGCTCCCAGCGGGGGAGGGCTGGGGAGGGGGCTGTCACCTTCGTTGAAACGTATTGCCGCTCACGCAGGGGGATGGGGAAACCGGGTTTCCCCATCCCCCCGCCCGCGGGAGGGTTTGGGAGGGCTGCGCCCTCCCAGGAACAACCTATTTTCATCCCGTCGGTGTGCGGCGGAGCCGCATGGACGGCTGGAGGCATGTGAGGAAACCCGGTTGCCCCATGGCCCTGTCCAGCGGGGAATAGACAGTGACACAGGTCGAGAGGCTGTGTCAATGGGAAAAGGAGGACGAGGATGTCCGAGCGGATCTTCAAGAACTTCATCGGCGGCAAGTTCGTCGCCAGCCGCAGCGGCAACACGTACGAGCGGCGCAATCCCGCCGATCAGCGTGAGGTCGTCGGTATCTTTCAGGACAGCAATGCCGCCGATGTGAACGACGCGGTGGCCGCGGCGAAGGCGGCCTACCCGGCCTGGCGGCGCGTGCCGGCGCCGCGGCGCGGCGAGATCCTGCTCAAGGCCGCCGAGTTGCTGCAGGCGCGCAAGGAGCGCTACAGCCGCGATCTGACCCGCGAGATGGGCAAGCCGCTCTTCGAGGCCGGCGGCGACATCGTCGAGGCGATCGGCATGGCGCAGTACGCCGGTAGCGAGGGGCGGCGCATGCACGGTGTCACCACCCCCTCGGAGCTGCCCAACAAGTTCCAGATGAGCATCCGCCAGCCGATCGGCGTGGTGGGGATGATCACCCCCTGGAACTTCCCGATGGCCATCGCCTCCTGGAAGATGCTCCCGGCCCTGGTCTGCGGCAACACGGTGGTGATCAAGCCCGGCGAGGACGCCTCGCTGAGCACCTATAACCTGGTGGAATGCCTGGTCGAGGCCGGCCTGCCCCCTGGCGTGGTCAATATCGTCACCGGCTTCGGGCCGAGCGCCGGGCAGCCGCTGGTCGAACA
>DAOTYR010000556.1:0-1907 GCA_034434655.1 Chloroflexaceae bacterium | reverse complement strand
TGCTGGCGCAATTCGCCTTTAGCTACTGCAGCCTGCGGATGTTCGGCGTGGCGCTCGATCCGCGGATCGTGCTCTTTGTGCTGACGTTCAACCTGCTGGTGGCGATGGTGCCCATCCACATCCTCGGCGGGCTGGGCATTGTCGAGGTGACCAGCCTGTATCTCTACGGTCTGTTCGGGATCGACGAGGGCGTCCTGGCACCGGTGCTGCTCAGCGGGCGCGCGGCGTTTTATCTGATCAATCTGGCGACGCTGCTCTACCTGCCGCTCAGCGGATGGATGCGGGCAAGCGGCGCGCGGCGCCGGGGCGCGCCAGCAGAAGCGCCTTGCGGCGGGCCGCAGCAGCAGTGAGGAATCCAGGGATGTCCCCTTCGCGCGAGCACGGGAACGCTATGGCCCCATCACCGCCGCCTGTCCCTGAGTCGCCGGCTCTCGAAGGATTGCCCGCGCTGACCTCATCCGGGCGCTCCCGCCGCGGGCGGGCGCCGGTCGCCGCCTGGCGCTGGCTCATCACCCTGGCGCTCGCTGGACTGAGCGGCGGTTTTTATGCTATGCTCTTGATCGGCCTCCTGGCCGACCCCCAGTTGCATGGGGTCGACTTTCTGGCTTTCTATACCGCCGGAAGGCTGGCGAATACGGCGCCGCTCAGCGAGTTGTACGACCTGGACCGGCAACGGGCCGTCCAGCATGCTCTCCTCGGCAGTGCCTACTCCGCGAATGGCCTGTTGCCGTTCATACATCCACCGTTTCTGGCGCCGCTCCTTGGCCTGTGCGTTGACGCTGATTATCAGGCCTCGTACCTGCGCTGGGTGGGGATGATGTCGGTGGCAGCGACCATCGCGGCCCTCGCGCTCGCCAGCGTGTACCTTCAGGAAAGCGCGACCGGCGGCGCCGCGCCTGATCCATCGAGACGCGCCCGGCAACCGGCGTCGGGCGAGGCGCTTCTGCTCGTGGTGGGGCTGCTGATCTTCTACCCGACATTCATCAGTTTATTGAAAGGTCAGGACACTGCCCTGATCCTGCTGGGAATGGCCGGCTGGATGGCGGCCCTGCGGGCTGAGCGGCCCCTGCTGGCAGGGCTGGCCCTGGGCCTTACGGTGATCAAACCGCATCTGACCCTGGCCCTGGGCGCGCCGATGCTGATTGCCCGCCCCCGCACCGCGCCGGGGTTGTTGCTTTCAGCGGGGGTCCTGGGGGCGCTCAGCATGCTCCTTGTCGGCCCGGAGGGCGTCCGCGACTACCTGGCGATCATCGCGCTGAGCAATGCGGGCGAAGGTTTTGGCCTGAACCAGGACGGAATGTACAACCTTACCGGCGCGCTGTCGCGCGCGACGCCCGCTCTGGACCCGACGGCGCGGAACCTGATCAAATGGGGCGCGTTCCTGCTAGGGATCGCGGCCATCGCATGGCTCTGGCGACGACGTGACACAGGCATAGAGTTGCCCGGCATCGGAGCGGCCATCGTGCTGACGCTGCTGGTCGCGCCCCATCTGCACGCCCACGACCTCAGTCTGTTGGCGCTGCCGGCGGTGGCGCTGGCAACCTGTGGTCGCTCCTCCAGGGGCGCGCTCGCCACCTGGGCGCCGGTCCTGCCGGCGGCCTTCTCGGTGGCGCTGCTGGGGGCCATGCTTCTTCCAGAACCATGGTCATACCGCGGCGTTTACCTGATGATGGGCCTGCTGCTGGCCGGGTTGATGGCGTCATGGTCTTTGAGCAATTCCTCCGCTCTAGCCCGCGCCGGCGAGCTTCGCATGCCATAGCCGAGGGCTGGTGGTCTTTGAGAAATCAATCGGCTAAACCCGGTCCTTTGCAGCGGGGGGTGGGGAAACCGGGTTTCCCCACCCCCCTGCTCGAGGGCTGCGCCCTCCTGCGGGCGGGGGTATGGGGGAACCTGGTTCCCCCATGTTC
>DAOTYR010000555.1:0-5174 GCA_034434655.1 Chloroflexaceae bacterium | reverse complement strand
TGAGGGCCTGGCCCTCCCAGCCCCTTCCCGCTACGCGATAGATCCGCACCCCGGCGGTCCGAAACGCCACGGGCAGGTTGGCGGCAAAGAGTTGTTCGCTGGCCGCCCCGTACAACCCGCGCTCGATTGGCCCGAAGTAGACATACGTGATCTGGTGCTGGCGCAGCAAGGCCAGGGCGGTCGCGAAATCGCCCGCGCCGTAGATCGCCGGAATGTCACGTTCGCGGCGGGCCATCTCGGCCATCTGATCGGGGCGGCCGCTGCGCCACACGCGCTCGTGGCCGTCGAGCCAGCCCAGCAGGGTCTGCGCGCCGCTAAGGGCGCCCACCCGGCTCACCCGTTCATAGTCGCAGTTGCAGAACCCGGTGAGCACCCGTTCTTCGGGGGCCACATTGGCGGCCAGCCAGCGAATGGCCGCCAGGTCGTCCGGCGCCTCGCGGGCCAGAAAGGCCAGCCCATCGAAGGTGCGCTCACCCGGACGCCACGGTTCGGCCCGGAGCAGCCCGATGGGGTAGACCAGCGCCCCCGCCAGCAACGCCGCCGCGGGCAGGCTCCAGAGCAGATCGCGGCGGCGGCGCGGCCCCACCCGGAGGATGCGCCAGACGGCGTAGGCGGCCACCATGCTCCAGATCAGCCAGCCCTGGTAGAAGAACTTGAAGATGGTGATCATCCGGCTCATCTCGCCCTCCAGATGGTCGCGGATGAACACCAGCTCGGGCGTGAGGAGCGCCAGCGCGCCCACGGCGCCCGCCCAGCCGGCGAGGGCCGCGGCGGGGTAGCGCGCCTGCCACGCTCCGCGGGCCAGCAGGACGGCCAGGGGCAACAAGAAGAGCAGCGGGAAGCCGGCCAGCATACCGGCCACCAGGCTGAGCGGCAGCAGCGCAAGCAGCGTCCGTCCCCATGGCCCCGCGATGCTCTGCCGGAGCGCCAGGCCGAGGATGGGCAGGAGGAACAGGCCGAACATCCCCAGGAAGCTGTGCAGCGGCGTGCGGTTCTGGGCCAGGCCAAAGGCGCCGGCGAAGCGCCCGATCAGCGGGATACCGGCGACCGGGGCGCCCGTGGCCGCGCTGGCGGGCGGGGTGAAGGTGAGCGCGAAGGGCAACGCGGCGAGAACGGCGCCCGTCGCCAGCGCGGCCAGCCCCGGCAGCGCGCGTCGCCAGTCCAGGCCGCCCGCGCCCCGCCAGCCGAGCAGCAAGGCGCCCGCGCAGATCGCTCCGTAGGCTGGCGCGTCCCAGGCGTTCAGGCTGTAGAGCGCCCCCACGACGACGCCGGCGCAGGCCGCGAGCGCAATCGGCGCGCCGCCCGTGGCCAGGGCCAGGGCCAGGGTCAGGGCCAGGAGGTTCACCGGCATGGCCAGCACATGGGGATGCAGGTCGCCCAGGTAGAGACTGAACGCCGGAAACTCGGTGATCGCGTAGCGCCGCTCCACGCTCCCGTCGGGCAGGCGCACGTCGTCGTAGACTGCGCGTGAAGGCCGGAACCAGTCGAACGCGGCGGGCGCGGACGGCTGGATGGCGTCGAACCCCGGCCCGTCCCAACCGGGCGGCACGGGCCGGCTCAGGCGCAGTGTTTCCGCGCCGCCGAGGCGCTGGACGAGCGCCTCGGCGAGTTGCCCGGCGTCGAGGGCGCGGGCCAGGTGCGAGCCGGTAAGGAGGTGCAGCGCGGCGGCTTGATTGCCCGCTGCCAGGGTCAGCATCACGGCGAGCAGCGCCAGGCCGAACGCGCCGCGCCCGCGGGCCGCTGGCGTCAGCGCCGCCAGGGCCACGGCCAGGTAGGCCACGCCGGTGAGGGTCAGGGCCACAATCAGGGCGAAGCCCAGATTGAAGGCGAAGGCGGCTTCCGTGGCGGTGCCAAGCGCGAGGGCGGCCACGCTCACATAGCCGAAGTAGTAGTAATTGATCCCAAAGCCGGCGAACCAGGGGTCCAGTGGTGGAAAGTGGTCATAGCGCAGCACAGCGTTGAGGATGGCCATCTCCATGGGCTTCTCGGTGCCGGTGAGCGCCGGGCCGACCGCGCCGTGCCAGCGCAGCAGGGCGCCCGCGAAGAGCCCCGCCGCGAAGAGGAGTTCCCAGCCCGCCAGGGCGCGCCAGGCCAGCCGCGGGGGCGGCGGGTGGCCTGCGCGGCTGGCCCAGGCCCAGCCGCCCCAGCCGCCCAGCAGCAGGCCGAGCCACAGCGTCGCTACCAGGGGCAGCCCGAAAGGCGCCACCCCGGCCACGGCGATGGCCCAGCTTCCCAGGGTGATCAGGAACAGCCCGATGATCTTCGCCAGGGGGTAGCCGCCGAGCGGCAGCCTTCGCAGGAGGAGCCAGGCGAATGGCAGGCCGGCCATCCCCGCGGCCTGGGCCGCCAGCCACCAGCGCAGCACGAGCGGGTCGAGAAAGGCCCGCGCGTCACGCAGCAACGGCTCGACTGCCTCGGGCCGGGCGGCCCAGACAGACGTCAGCGCCAGACCTGCCGCGGCGCCGCCGAAGACGGCGACCCGGGGCGACCAGCCGGCGAGGTTCAGCGCCGCGGCGATCAGCAGCGGCGCGCCGCCCAGGGCGAGCCAGGCGAAGACCGGCGGCAGCCGGAAGGGCCGCGTGACCGGCGCGATGCTCACCTCGGCCAGTGCCAGCCCCAGGCGGCGCCCCTCGATGGTTGCCAGGGGCGCCGCGCGGATGCGCAGGTCGAGCCAGCCAGAGGGATCAGGCGAGGCGACCAGGAGGGCATAGCGCCGGAGTTGCGGAGGCGCCGTCCCGGGGGGCAGCGCGACGCGCGTGGCGCCGGCCTCGATCTCCAGGGCGGCGCCCGGGGCGGCCACGCCGCGCAGGGTCAGGATGCCTGGCAGCCCCCCGGCAGGGAGCAGCAGCCCCGCTTCCGGGGCGATGCTCCAGCGCCAGGGGCCGGAAGGTCCCGCCTCGGGCGGGGCGAAGCCGGTAAAACCGCTCTGGTCGGGCCAGGTGGCCGGCTGAACCGTGACACCCCCGGCGGCCTGCCAGAGGATCGGCACGACCAGCGCGGGCAGCAGTAACAGCCACAGATACGCCCATCGCCGCATGGGGCCATTCTACTACAGCTTTCAGGGTGAGGTATGCTTCCCCCTTCTATTCCCGCCGGCGGGGCGCGGCGGGCCAGGAGAGGGGGGTAGGGAAACCGGGTTTCCCCACCTCCCGGCCCGCAGGTGGGAGGGCTACTCCCTTAAGCAGGGGTCTGGGGAAACCTGGTTTCCCCATCCTCTCACCCGGTGGGAGGGTTTGGGAGGGCCTGGCTCTCTCAAGAACAACCGTATATTCATATTCATTGCAGCGGTGTGCGGCGGAGCCGCATGGACGGCCAACGTGAGCATAAGCTCTCGGAGAGGGGGGTGGGGAAACCCGGTTTCCCCACACCCCCACCTGCGGGAGGGTATGGAAACGTCGCCCTTAATCCGCGGTGGCCGCTGCCGGCGCCGGGGCCGCCGCTTGCCGCCCGGGGAGGGTGAGGGCCAGCAGGGCCGCCGGAACACCCAGCGCCGTCGTCCAGACCATCACCGTCTCGAGGCCAACTATGTCGGCCAGGAAGCCGGCGAGGGCGGTGCCGATCGCGCCGGTGGCAAAGGTGAAGCCGAGGATCAGGCCCGCGGCGAAGCCCTGCTTCACCGGCAGCAGCCGCTGGGCGTGGACCACCAGCACGCTGTGCTGGCCGCCGAACAGAAAACCGGCGGCAATGCAGCCCGCGAAGGCTGCCCATACCGGTTGGGCCAGGAGCCCCAACAGCCCGGCGGGCACGCCGATCAGGAGCGGGGCCACGGTGGCGATGCGCATGCCATAGCGATCGGCCAGATTGCCGCTAACGAGCTGGCCCACCGCGCCCGCGCCCATAAAGGCGCCCGACAGCAGACCGAACAGGGCCGGTTCCCAGCCCCGGCTCTGAAAGAGTTGGGGGAGGAACGACATGTAGACCTGCTGGATCGACGAACGCACCGCCACCAGCACCACGAAACTGGCGATCAGGGCGATGCTCGCCGCGGTCCACGCCCTGGCGGCGGAGGCGGCGCCGGGTTGCCTGCTCCGGCGGGGGGTAAGGCCGGCCTCATCGCGGCGGGCGCGCAGGAGCATGAGGGCGGGGATCAGGGCCAGCAGCGTCAACGGGAGCAAGCCCGGCGCTCCGAAGCGCCCGGTCAGTGCGCCGGCGAGGAAGGGGCCTATCGCCAGCCCGAGCTGGCCAAAGAAAAAGAACATCGAGGTCGCGCTGGCGGCCCGCTGCGGCGCGGCTGCCGCCGAGGCCGCTGTGCCGATGGGGTGAAACAGGCCGCTGCCCAGGGGCGCCAGCATGAACACGGGGAGCAGCAAAGCCCAGGTGGGCGCCACGGCCACCAGGGCGAAGAACAGCGCCACCCAGGCCAATCCCCCGCCGGCCAGGACCATCCAGCGCCCGGCCAGGCGGTCGGAAAGCCAGCCGAAGACCGGCTGGGAGAGGGCGCCGATCAGCAAGTAGGCCGTCAGCGCCGCGCCGATCTGGGCGTAGCTCAGGCCCAGGGGTTCGCGCAGCACTGCCAGGAGCACCGCGCCGCTGCTGTTGAGAACGTCGATGGCGAAATGACCGCCGACAACCGCCCGAAAGATCCGGTTCTTGAACATACCTCGCGCGCCGGTTGGGCGGGCGCGCGCTCCTTTCTTTCAGCCATCCATGCGGCTCGCGCCGCACACCGACGGGATGAACATACTTCCTGGGAGGGCGCAGCCCTCCCGAACCCTCCCACCGGGTGGGGGGATGGGGAAACCCGGTTTCCCCGTACCCCTGCGGGGCGAGGGCGTGGGGAAACCGGGTTTCCCCACACCTCTGCTCCAGCAGCCTATTTTCACGTTAGCCGTCCATGCGGCTCCGCCGCACACCGACGGGATGAAAATTAGGTTGTTCCTGGGGGGGCGCAGCCCTCCCAAACCCTCCCGCAGGTGGGGGAATGGGGAAACCGGGTTTCCCCATTCCCGCGCCCGCGGAAGAGTGTGGGAGGGCGCCACCCGGCGCCCGCGCAGGCCAGAGGCCCGCGCCATCCCGCGCCAGTGCCCATGCGGGACATAGGGGGCGCACGATAGGTTCGCACTTACCGCTCAAACACCACCCGGCCCTCGACGAGGGTCATGGCTGCGGTGATGGCGGGAAGCTCGGCGGGAGTACTGCGGAAGGGGTCGCCGGTCAGCACCGCGAGGTCGGCC
>DAOTYR010000554.1:0-2445 GCA_034434655.1 Chloroflexaceae bacterium | reverse complement strand
AGCCGCATGGACGGCTAACGTGAACATAGCCCCTCGGAGGAGGAGGATGGGGAAACCGGGTTTCCCCATACCTCAGCGGACGCGGGCCGGAGGCCCGCGCACCCAGGCCCCGGCCCCTGGGAGGGTTTGGGAGGGCTTCGCCCTCCCAAGAAATTATGTTCATCCCGTCGGGGTGCGGCGCAGCCGCATGGACGGCTGAGGTGAACATAGGCCGGTGGCGGGCGGGACGCCCGCGCTCCCAGGCCATGTTCATCGGGCGTTGTGCGCCCCGCGCATGGGGCCTGACGTGAATATACGCCCTCGGCGAGGGGCGTGGGGAAACCCGGTTTCCCCACGCCCCCGCCCCCAGGAAGGCGAGGGTGCAGCCCGTGCGCAGGGGGATGGGGAAACCCGGTTCCCCCATCCCCCCGCCCGACAGCAAGTCAATAACACCGATGAAGCGTAGTTTAACCGACATTTCAACCTTATTTTACTGAAACATAACCTTCTGGTAGTACTATAGCCTGCGTACCAATCGCGCAGAAGACCATGCGACGGGGCCGGGCCGTGTGCTTGCCAGGGGGCAACCGGGTGTTCCTCCATGTCGAGGACGCGTCAGCGCCATGGTGCGCTGGCGGCCCCGCCCTGCCGCGCGACAGGAGGCCAGGTATGCTTCAGCGAATCGCGTTCCATCGCCGGTGGCTGTTGCTCGTGGTCGTGCTTCTCCTGGCGCTGGCGGCCCTGCCCGCCGCCGCGCCCACTGCTCAGGCGCAGACGGCTCCCTATGTGGAGTTGCGCGGCTGGGCCGTACTGCCCGCCGACACCTTCGCCGCCGGCCCGCCCTCAGGCTTTGCCATTGGCCCGGCGAATGGCCGGCGCCCGCCCTTCGCCCAGCAGCCGGTGCAGGGTTTTAGCGCCGTGCTGCCCCTCTGGAACGGCAACTGGCTCGGGCTCTCCGACAACGGCTTCGGCGCCAAAGGCAACAGTCCCGACTACCGGCTGCGCTGGTATGAACTCAAGGTTGATTTCAGCCGCGGTAGTGTGGGCGTCGTTGGGTATACCGAGATGAGCGATCCGAACCGGCTGGTGCCCTTCCCCATCGTCAACGGCAACGGCGACCGGGTGCTCACCGGCGCTGATTTTGATCCCGAGTCCTTCCGCCAGGCCCCCGACGGCACATTCTGGGTCGGCGAGGAGTTTGGTCCCTTCCTGTTGCATCTCGATGCCCGGGGCCGCCTGCTCGAGCCGCCCTATCCTACGCCGGTGCCCCCCGCCCTGCGCCCCTTCGCCCGCGGGCTTGCGGTGGTGAAGTCGCCTGAGCACCCCGACTTTGCGGCGCTGCCCACGCCCGAGGCGCGCCGCGCCGCCGCCAATCTGCCTACCACTCGCGGTTTCGAGGGTCTGGCCCTGAACGCCAGCGGCACTCGCCTCTACCCCCTGCTCGAAGGGCCGCTCTTCGATGACCCCGTGCGCAACCGCCTGCTCCTGCGCGAGTTCGATCTGGCAACCAGACAGTACACCGACCGGATCTGGTTCTACCCGATGGAGGCTCCCAACCACGCCATCGGCGAATTGACCGCGATCAACGACCGCGAGTTTCTGGTCATCGAGCGTGATGGCGGCGAAGGTCCCACCGCGCTCTTCAAGCGCATCTACCTCGTCAGCCTCGACCGGGTGGGCGAGGGCAGCCTGCTGCAGAAGGAACTGCTGGTGGATCTGATGCAGCTCACCGACCGGAATAAGCTCACCCGGGCCGAAGAAGGCGCCTTCGGCTTTGGCCCGATCTTCAAGTTCCCCTTCGTTACCATCGAGGCCGTCTATCCGGTGGATAGCCGCACACTGCTGGTGCTCAACGACAACAACTACCCCTTCAGCGCGGGCCGTCGCCCGGGCCTGGCCCCCGATGATAACGAGTTCATTCTGGTGTACCTGCCGAAGAGCTTGAATCTAACGTGAACATAGCCCCTCGGAGGAGGGGGATGGGGAAACCCGGTTTCCCCATTCCCCTGCGTGCGGGCTACGCCCTCCCAGACCCTCCCACCGGGTGGGGGGATGGGGAAACCGGGCGGGACGCCCGCGCCACCGGCCTATGTTCACGTTAGCGCCGCCAGGCGCTCCAGCAGACCCCGGTAAAAGCGCCGCTGCCGGCCGAACTGGGTAAGCTGCGGCGTGATGCAGATGTCCAGGTGGTCCATGCCGCGCTCCCAGCCGGTGTACCACTGCCCCGGCATGAAAGCGCTCGCCGGGGTGCTGGCGTCAAACTCGCCGCCGGCCGGGTGGTTGCCGTTGCTGAAGGGGTAGCGCTGCGAGTAGGTCGGCACCATGCCGTCGTTCTCCCACCAGTCGGCGCTGCGGAAGTCGGCCAGCGGGATGGGCGGGTAGGCGAACTCTTTGCGCCCGATATAGGTCGAGAGGCCCAGCAGGGCCGGGTTCATGCGGAAATCCGGGTAGTGGCGGCCGCTGATC
>DAOTYR010000553.1:0-3815 GCA_034434655.1 Chloroflexaceae bacterium | reverse complement strand
CGCCACAGAGCGACTTCGGAGTCTGCGGCCCCCGCACCTCCGCCGGAGCGACGTGCCGTTGCAGGACCAGAGCGGCTACGTGTTCACGTGTCTCCTGAGAGCGCGGACAGCTTGCCCGCGGCGACGCGACGCGGGCGTCCCGCCCGCGCTCCCAGGCGCGTGGTCACTCCAGCCGTCCATGCGGCTCGCACCGCACAACGCCGCAATGAACATACGGTTGTTCCGGGGTGGGCGCCGCCCTCCCAGACCCTCCCGCGGGTGGGGGGAATGGGGAAACCCGGTTTCCCCATATCCCTGCGGGGCGGAGGCGTGGGGAAACCCGGTTTCCCCACACCCCTCTTCGAGAGCCTATGTTCACGTTAGGAATGAACACGTACCAGAGCGGATCGTGGAGAAGACCATGGACTATGCGCTTGAACGTTTTACCCGTGAGGTGCGCGAGGCGATTGCGGCCACGGGCCGGGCGCCCGCGGAGACCATCGAACTGGCCACGCCCAAACCGAACATTCCCGCTGACCTGGCCCTGCCCGCCTTTCGCGCAGCGAAGGCCCTGGGGGTGCCGGCGCCGCAACTCGCCGCCGAACTGGCCGCCGCCATCCGCCCCGGCCCCGACACGCTGATCGGCGCGGTCGAGGCGGTGGGGCCCTTCCTGAACTTCAGCCTGCATCCGCAGCGCCTGGCCGCGGCGGTGCTGAGCGCGATCCAGGCCCGCGGCGCGGCCTACGGCCACCACGAGGCGGGCGCCGGACGACGGGTAGTGGTGGACTACTCGGCGCCGAATATCGCGCGGCGCATGCACGTCGGCCATATCCGCTCGACCATCATCGGCCAGAGCCTGGTGCACCTCCTGCGCGCCCTGGGCTACCAGGTGATCGGTGACAATCACCTGGGTGACTGGGGCACGCAATTTGGCACAGTGATCGCCTCGATCAAACGCTACGGGCGCCCGCAGGCCGAGGGCGAGGCGGCGATGGAGCAACTGGAACTGCTCTACGCCCGCTACAACAACGAGATGAAGGCCCAGGAGCAGGAACGCGAACGGGCCGTGGTCGAGGGCCGCCCGCTGCCGGTCTTCGACCCTGACCTGGAGGCCGAGGCGCGCCGCTGGTCGCTGGCGCTGGAGCGGGGCGATCCCGAGGCGCGCGCCATCTGGCAGTGGTGCGTGGATCTGACCCTCGCCGCCGCGCAGCGGAACTACGAGCGGCTCGGCGTGGTCTTTGATCATGCCTATGGCGAGAGTTTCTACGAGCCGATGCTGGCCAGCGTGATTGACGAGGCCCTGCGCTCCGGGGCCGCCTTCCGCGACGCCGATGGCTCGGTGGTGGCCGAACTCGACAACCTGCCGCGCTTCATCATCCAGCGCAATGACGGCGGCACGGTCTATATGACCCGCGACATCGCGACGGTCAAGTTCCGGCTGGAAACGTTCGACCCGGTCAAGATTATCTACGTGGTAGATGGGCGCCAGGAACTGCACTTCCGGCAACTCTTCGCCATCGTGCGGGCCATGGGCTACGCCCAGGACGTCGAACTGGTGCACATCCCCTTCGGCATTGTCACTACCCCTGACGGGCAACCCCTCTCCACGCGCAAAGGCAACATGGTCTACCTGGAGAGCCTGCTCGACGAGGCCGTGGCGCGGGCGCGGGCCGTGGTGGAGCAAAAGAACCCCGACCTGCCGGAGGCCGAGAAGGCCGCGGTGGCCGAGGCGGTCGGCGTAGGCGCGGTAATCTACAACGACCTCTACCAGGACCCGCGACGGAACATCAGTCTGGACTGGGAGCGCATGCTCTCGACCGAGGGCAACAGCGCCACCTATCTGCAATACTCGCACGCCCGCTGTTGCTCGATCCTGCGCCGGGCGGTCGAAGACAGCGGCGTGGGGCCGGAGGGCGCCGATCCAACGCTGCTGACCCATCCAGCGGAAACGCGGCTGATCAAGCACCTGGCGCGCTTGCCCGAGGCGGTGAGCGAGGCCGGCGCGCGCTACGCGCCCTTTGTGATCGCCGAATGGTGCTATGCCACGGCGCGCGAGTTCGGCGTCTTTTTCGAGCAGTGCCCGGTGCTCAAGGCCGACACGCCCGGCCTGCGCGCCGCTCGCCTTGCCCTCGTCGCGGCGACGGCCCAGGCCCTCAGGAACGGGCTGGCGCTGCTGGGGATCGCCGCCCCCGAACGGATGTGATACCAAGTGGAATTGGCAATCCCGCATGGTCCTGCGCATCTCCACAGCTCGACAGCTCCACACAGGGCTTTGGAGAGCTGGAGAGCTGTGGAGGTGTGGAGCTGAGCCAATGCGATGCCATCAAGTGGAATCGGTATGAGATGCGGGCCAGGCCCTTGCGGACCCGCCCTCGGGCGAGAAAGGTTATGATGCCATTCACCACCATCAAGGCCGTCCTGTTCGATATGGACGGCGTGCTCTACCGGGGCAACCAGCCCCTGGCGGGGGCGCGGGAGCTCCTGGCGTTCCTTGACGCGCGGGGCCTGAGCTATGCCTGCATCACCAACAACGCCTCGATGACCCCGGAGCAGTACGAGGCCAAACTGGCCCGGATGGGTCTCAACGTCCCCGCCGGGCGGGTGATCACCTCGGCCATCGCCACGGGTCGCGCGCTGCGGGCGATGTACCCGCGCGGCACGCGGGTCTACATCGTCGGCATGGAGGGCCTGCGCGCGGCGCTGTTGCACGATGGGCACTTTGTCGAGGATGCGCGCGCGGCAGAGCTAGTGGTGCAGGGGGCCGATTTCGCCCTGACCTACGATACCCTGCGGGCGGCGACCCTGCTGATCCGCGCCGGGGCGCGCTTCATCGCCACCAACCCCGACCGCACCTTCCCTTCCGAAGAGGGGCTGATCCCCGGCGCCGGGGCGATCACTGCCGCCCTGGTGGCCGCCACCGACACGCAGCCGCTGGTGATCGGCAAACCGGCGCCAACGATGTTTCAGGTGGCCGCCGAGGCCCTCGGCGCGCCCCCGGCGGCGGTGCTGGTGATTGGCGATCGGCTGGACACGGATATCGCCGGGGCCGCCGCGGCGGGCATGCCTGCCGCGCTGGTGCTGACCGGCGTCACTTCCCGCGCCGAGGCCGAAGCTGGCCCCGTGCGCCCAACGGCGATCTATGCCGATCTAGGCGCGTTGCTTGAAGACTGGCGCGCGACGGTCGCGCTGTCCGCCGACCGGGGGCTGGAGGAGGGTGGGGAAACCGGGTTTCCCCAGACCCCTGCTTGAGGACCAGAGCGAGCGCCGCGGCCGTATCGGATCGGGGTGGGGAAACCCGGTTTCCCCACGCCCCTGCTTGCGGGGAAGAGCCGGGAGAGCTGGACTTCCCGGCATGCCATCGGATAGCCTGATAATACCATTTTAGATTTTAGATTGCGGATTGTAGATTGCCGCTCAATGCAACAGGAAGCGCTCCAGCGCGCACGAGCTTGCGGCGTCTCGATGACGCTTTGGTAGATTCCGAACAGGCCCGCGGCGTCAGCCGGCGGCAAGCGTCGAGAAACCGTTACACCGGGTGACTCGGGGCACACTTGCAATCTGGCCGCGTCTGATGTATCGTGGAGGGTAACAACCCGGGGGCAGAAGGTTGTTGTGCCGTGTTCTCAAGGTCCGTCGCAGCCCAACGGCGTGCGCTGCAAGCCAGAATGAAAGGAGCGGATCATGAGTGCTGAGAGCGTCTACAAGGTGGTAGAGATTGTCGGCACGAGCCCCGAGTCGTGGGAGAAGGCCGCGACGGTAGCGATGATGACGGCAGCCCGAACCTTGCGAGACATTCGCGTCGCCGAGGTGGTGGCGCAGGATATCCATCTCGATGG
>DAOTYR010000552.1:0-6302 GCA_034434655.1 Chloroflexaceae bacterium | reverse complement strand
TTTCTTGGGAGGGCTGCGCCATCCCAAACCCTCCGGCGTGCGGGGGCCTGGGTGCGCGGGTCTCCGGTCCGCATCCCCAATGGGATCCAAAGGTTGTCCTGGGAGGGCAGCGCCCTCCAAACCCTCCCGCGGGTGGGAGAATGGGGAAACCGGGTTTCCCCATTCCCCTCTTCGAGGGCCTATGTTCACGTCAGGTGTGAACCATGCGTATCGAACGGATCGAACTCAGACGGATCGAACTGCCGTATGTCACGCCCTTTGAGACCAGCGGCTGGCGCGAACTGGCCAATCACGCAGTGATTGCGCGCGTCGAGGCCGAAGGGAGCGTCGGCTGGGGGGAGGCGCCGGTCGGCGCTGGCCCATGGTACAACGAAGAGACCCAGAGCACCGCCTGGGTCATCGGGCGCGAGATCCTGGCCCCCATGCTCCTCGAGGCCGAATTGCGCCGCCCCGAAGACGTGGACGCCCTCTTCGCCCGCGTGCGCGGCAATCGCATGGCCCGCTCGGCCTTCGAGTTCGCCGTCTGGGACCTGATGGGGCGCCTGGAAGGGCGCAGTCTCAGCGCCATGCTCGGCGGCGTTCGCCCGCGGGTGGAGGTGGGCGTGAGCGTGGGCGTGCAACCCGACATTGACACGCTGCTCCGCGTCGTCGGGGGCTATGTTGAAGCGGGCTACCGGCGGGTCAAGCTGAAGATCAAGCCAGGATGGGACATAGAGCCGACCCGCGCCGTCCGCGAGCGCTGGCCCGACCTGCGCCTCCAGGTGGATGCCAACAGCATCTACACCCTCGACGCCGCCGACCATCTGGCGCAACTCGACGCCTTCGACCTGCTGTTGATCGAGCAGCCCCTGGCCCACGATGACATCATTGACCACGCGAAGCTCCAGCGTCGCCTGCGCACCCCCCTCTGCCTGGACGAGAGCATCGTCTCGCCGGAGCACGCCCGCTGGGCGATTGAGTTGCGCGCCTGTGGCGTCATCAACATCAAACCCAGCCGCGTGGGCGGGCTGACCGCGGCCCGCCGCATCCACGATCTGGCCGCCGAAGCCGGTCTCCCGGTCTGGTGCGGGGGCATGCTGGAGACCGGCATCGGGCGCGCCGCCAACGTGGCCCTGGCCAGCCTGCCGAACTTCGCGCTGCCAGGCGACATCAGCGCCAGCGAGCGCTACTTCCGGCGCGACGTGGTGCGCAATCCCTTCGCGCTCAACCCTGACAGCACCCTGAGCGTGCCCGAGGGGCCAGGCAGCGGCGCCCAGGTGGACGAGGAGTTTCTTGATAGCGTTACGCGCGAACGGGTGGTGCTAACGTGAAAATAGGCTGCTCACCTACGCGCATGCGGCGCTGCAGCCCCCCTCCTAACCTCCCCCCGCTGGGGGGAGGAGCCGGACTCCCTCCCCCCAGCGGGGGGAGGGCTGGGGAGGGGGGCCGTCACCTTGCCCGCGGAGACGCGACGAGGACGGGCCGCCCGCGCTCCGGGCCGTTTGCATCGGGCGTTGTGCGTCCCGCGAATGTGGCCTGACGTGAACATAGGCCTTCAGAGAGAGATGTGGGGAAACCGGGTTTCCCCACGCCCCCACCCGGTGGGCGGGTCTGGGAGGGCTGCGCCCTCCCAAGACCAACCGTATGTTCATTGCGGCGTTGTGCGGCGCAGCCGCATGGACGGCTGATTTGAAAAGTATTGCGCCTGACACGGTTTTTTGCCCCTGGCGTGCCGGGGTGGGCGCCTGTTCGGGCGGCTGGGGACTGGCGCGTTCCAGCGCCTCGAGGGCCTGCTGGGCGCGCCACTCATTCAGCGCCTCGACGAAGGCGCGGGGGCGGGCAGGGCTGAGAATGAGCGACGGGCGCCCCTCGCGGCCCACGGCGGCCAGGCGCTCGAGATCGGTGGCGAGAAAGAACACCTCCCCGAACGGGGCGAGGCGGAACGGCCCCTGGTAACCGAAGATCCCCGCATTGAAGGCGAAGCGCACCCCGCGCCGGGGCGCATCGGCCAGATGCGAAGCCAGCGACGCGCCGGTGATCAGCGTCAGCGGGACGCGCAGGGCCGGCAGCCAGCGCCGCCGGACCACCAGGTGCGTCGCGTTGACCTCGTAGCGACGCGGCTGGGCGCCGTAGGTGAGCAGTAAAAACATCGCCACTGCCAGGGCCAATGCCACGGGCACCATCAACCCCTCCCAGCGCAGGTTCGCCAGATAGGCAAAGAGCAACGGCAGCATCAGCAGGCCGCCCAGATAGGCCAGGCCCGCCGTGAGCCGGCGGGCGTAGGCGTCGAGGGGCGCCACCTCGAACACCAGAGTGGCCTGCGCAGGTTGTGTTTGACGTTCCACACGACTATTATATACTGATCACGACGGCGGGCGCAGCCCGCCGCACGTGCCGCCCAGGGCTAACGCCCAGAAACCGCTCCGGTGCGGCGATTGTGGCGAGCGCCCGGTCGCCGGCGCGTCCTCCAGCGCCGCACAGGTTCGAGTTCGCCGCGGGACGTTGCCTCAGCCATGGCGCACTGCGTCGCACACGCATCCTATGGGCGCGGCATGCCGCGCCTTCACCAATACCTCACCTATGACAACTTCACCGCTGCGCCTGCTCCCCGTCGAGCCGGCCACCCTGAACTGGAACGGGCATCGTCTCGCCCTGTACCGCGCGGGCAGCGGACGGCCCGTGCTCCTCGTCCACAGTATCAATGCCGCCGCGTCGGCCTTTGAGATGCGCGCCCCCTTCAGGGATCTGCAAGACTCCTTTGCCGTGCACGCCATTGACCTGCTCGGCTACGGCAACAGCGATCGTCCGGCCCGCAGCTATGGCCCCGAGGACTACATCGCCCAGATCGGCGCCGCGCTGGAGCACATCGGCGCGCCGACGACGCTGATTGCCAGTTCCCTCGGCGCGGCTTACGCCATCGTCGCCGCCGACCGCTGGCCGGAGCGGGTCAGCGCCCTGGTGCTGGTTTGCCCCACCGGCTTTCAACAACTTGCCGACCCGGCGGGCCCGGCTGGCTGGGCCGCCTACCGGGTGCTGCGCGGCCCCATCGGGCGCGGCCTGTATGAAAGCCTGACCAGCCGCGCCAGTACGAGCCTCTTCCTGCGCTCACAGGCCTATCACGATCCCGCCTGTGTCACGCCCGAGACCGTGGATGGCTTCTACCTGACCTGCCGTCGCCCCGGGGCCTACTACGCGCCGATCTGTTTTCTTACCGGCCTGCTGAACTGCTCGGTGCGCGAGAGCTTCCCGCGGCTGCGCCAGCCGGTGGTGATTGTCTGGGGCAAACAGGCCACCACTACTCCGCTGCGCCAGGCCGACGCCTTCCTGGCCGCCAACCGCGGCGCCCGCCTGGAAGTGATCGATCGCGCCTCCCTGCTGGTCCAGGACGAACGGCCCGAGCGCTTCAATGCGATCGTGCGCGCCTTTCTTACAAGCCCGTAATGACGCGCCCGTACAATGCGAACGTGAACATTGGCTGCTGGAGCAGGGGGGTGGGGAAACCAGGGTTCCCCACGCTCCCGCCCGCGGGCGGGCCGGGCCCTCCAGCAGGGGTATGGGGAAACCGGGGTTCCCCACGCTCCCGCCCGCGGGCGGGTTCGGGAGGGCTGCGCTCTCCCAGGAACAATTTTTTCATCACGGCAGGGTGCGGCGCAGCCGCATGAGGGTCTATAGTGTAATTGGATCGATCCGGCGGAGTTGGAAAGCGCGGGCCTGACGCGGCCTGGTTTCTCCAGCCGCCACCTCACCGGACAGCTATGCGAGTTCTGCCCCGCAGCGCGCAACTGTATCTTGGCGGTCTCTGGGCGCTGGCGCTTGCCGTGGCCGGGGTCGGGCTGCGTCTGCTCTGGGCGCCGCCCTCCCTTGCCGAGTTCCTCGCGGCGTTGATCTTCGCCGTCATGCTCACCGTCGCCGATCTCACCGCCTTTGAGATGGACGACGGGCGCATCGTCTCCATCGCCGTGGCGGTGCTGATCGGCGCGTTGACCTCGCTGGCCTGGCCGGCGCTGCTGGCGGCGATCTTGCTCGGCACGCTCTGCGGCGCCCTGGCGCGCGACCAGGCATGGTGGAACGTGATCTCAACCATCGCCGTGCGCTGGCTCGCAGCCGCCGCCGGCGTGGCCGTGGCAACGCTCCACGTGGGCACATGGACGGTGGACGCCGGCGGCGATGCGATGCCGTACACGTCGCTTGCCTCCCTGGGGGGTCTGCTGCTCACCGGCGCCGTCTTCTACCTGGTGGAACGCGGGGCCGTGGCCCTGCTCGCCTGGCTCAGCGCCGGAGCGCCCCTCGGCACGGGGTTGCGTCCGCGACGCGATGAACTGACCTGGTACGTGTTCCTGCTGGCGCCCCTCGGCGGCCTGCTGGCGCTGCTCTGGCAAATCAGCGGCATCGCCATCGCCCTGGGCATCGTGCCGATGGTGCTGCTCCAGAACGCTCTGCGCAACCAGAGCGACGTGGCGCGCTACAGTAACGAATTGCGCGCCATGGCCAGCAACTCCACCGCCCTCTCCGAGAAGTTGGAGCGCCTGCAGAACCTGATGGTCGCGCTGATTACCAGCCGTGACGTGCCGACCATGCTCCAGGTCCTGGTAGACCGCCTGGCCAGCCAGATGAACGCCGCCAACGGCTGGGTCGTGCTGCTCGATGATCAGCAGGCGCCGCAACTGGTGGCCTGGCACAACCTTCCCGTCGCCGCCGGCGCGTCCGGTCCCTTTCCTGTGCCCCTGCCCAGAAGCTACGAGGCCGTGCTCAGCCGCGAGCGGGTGATGATGTTCACCGACCAGCATACCCAGACCCTGGCGCCGCTGCCCGAGTTGACCCAGGGCGTGTTCTGGAACTCGCTGGTCTGCATCCCGCTGGTTGATGACAAACGGGTGATGGGCGCGGTCTGTCTCACCTTCGCCGAGATCCGCGGCCTGCGGGAGGACGAGCAGCGCGTGTTGATGGCTTTCGCCCGCCAGGCGGCCACGGTCATCGCCAACGCGCGTCTCTTCCGCCGGCTCCAGGAGTCGCAGGCCGAGCTGATCCAGTCGTCGAAACTGGCCGCAGTGGGCACCTTTGCCGCCGGCATCGCCCACGAGTTCAACAACCTTCTGGCGGGCATGCTCGGCTACGCCCAGCTTGGTCTGGCCGCTGACGACGAAGAGAGTAAGAATGAGTCGCTCAAGGTCGTGGTGGACACCTGCAGGCGCGGCAAGAGCATCACCGGGAGCCTGCTTACCTTCGCCCGCCGGCAGGAGCCGCGTCGCGAACTGGCCGACCTCTACGATGCGGTCGAAGGCACGCTCACCCTGATGGAACTGGAACTGCGCAAGCACCACATCCAGGTGGTGCGCCAGTTCCAGCCGGTGCCGCCCACCATCTGCGACGCCGGGCAACTCGCCCAGGTCTTCCTCAATCTGCTCACCAACGCCCGCGACGCGATGAAACCCCGGGGCGGCACGCTGACGGTGCGCCTCGACGGCGACGAGCGCGAGATCGTGCTGGAAGTGAGCGATACCGGGAGCGGCATCCCCGACAGCATTCGCGACAAGATCTTCGAGCCGTTCTTCACCACCAAAGGCGCCCTGGGCGGCAGCGCCACCCCCGGCACCGGATTGGGCCTCTCGGTCTCCTATGGCATCGTGAAGAGCCACGGCGGCGCGTTCGAGGTGGAGAGCGAACCGGGCAAGGGCACCACCATGCGCATACGCCTGCCGGTGGTAACCACGCCCGAAGAGGCGGCGGCCCTGGTAGAGAATGAGCGCGAGCCGGCGGAACTGCCGGGCCTGCGCCTGCTGCTGGCCGAAGACGACGCCCAGGTCGGACGCTCGCTGCGGAAGCTGCTGGAGCAGATCGGCCACACGGTGACCCTCTGCCCCGATGGGCAGTCGGCCCTCGAGGCCTACCGCGCCGGCGACGTCGATGTGGTGCTCACCGACCTGGCCATGCCGGGTATGAACGGGTTGGACCTGCTCCGCGAACTGCGCGCCGCTGACCCCGACGCGCGCGTGGTGGTGCTCACCGGGCAAACCACCGGCAGCCAGATTGACGAGGCCCGCCGGCTGGGGGCCGTCGAGGTCCTGCGGAAGCCCTTTGAACTGGAAGAGGTGTTGCGGGCCATTCGCGGGGCTTATCTGCGCCGGCAGCCGGTGGCGCGGTAGCCGTCCGTGCGGCTGCGCCGCATACCAACGGGATGAAAAAAGGTTGTTCTCTGGAGGGCTGCGCCCTCCCAGACCCTCCCGCGGGCGGAGGTATGGGGAAACCCGGTTTCCCCAATACCCCTGCTTGAGCGGCAATACGTTGCAACGAAGGTGACGGCCCCCTCCCCAGCCCTCCCCCGC
>DAOTYR010000551.1:0-1934 GCA_034434655.1 Chloroflexaceae bacterium | reverse complement strand
CATCGGTGTGCTCAGGAACAGGTTTCGGGCAGCCAGTTGTTGGGAAGGGACGGTCCTCCTAGCTCCTCTCATCGGAAAACGGCGTGGGGAAACCGGGTTTCTCCATACTCTACCCAGCAGGAGGGTCTGGGAGGGCGTAGCCCTCCCTGGAACAACCTTTGTTCATCCCGTCGGTTGCGGCGCAGCCGCATGGACGGCTGTAACGGTAGCGTACCATAATGTCAGGTAAAATAACAGGAGTTACGCAGTGGAGGGGATGCGGGGAGGCGAAGCCTCCCCGCATCCCCGTTTTCCCGCCCGCGGCGGCCAGGCGGCCTGGCGCAACACCCACAGCCCTCCCGCCGCGGGCGGGCAACAACCGGTTGGTGGAGGGCCACAGACCCGCCGCGAACCATTCGTTAAGGAGAGGATGCGGGGAGGTCCGGCCTCCCTGCCCCCCTTTACCACGTGCGTCCTGTACAATAACGGTTGAATCGCGGGATGTATCCGTCATCTAGCGGGACGCGCACCGGCCTTGCCCGCAGGGGTATGGAGATGCCAGGTGGTCCCACATCTGTCCGGAGGCCGCCGATGCCTACCACGATCTACCTGATCCGCCACGCGCACGCCGTCCGCGCCCCCGAGGGCAAGCGCGCCCTCTCGGATGCCGGGCGCGCCGGGGCCGAGCACCTGGCGGCGCTGCTCGCCGGGAGGCCCATCGTGGCGCTCTACAGCAGCCCCTCGCGCCGCGCGCGTCAGACGCTGAAGCCGCTGGCCCGCGCCCTCCGGCTCGAGGTGGTCGAACTTGATGACCTGCGCGAGCGCCAGCTCGGCGCCGTGCCTGACGCGGAGCGCGAAGCAGCCACGGCCCGCACCTGGGCCGACCCCAACTACGCCTTCCCCGGCGGCGAGTCCAACGCCGCGGCGCAGCAGCGCGGCCTGACTGTCATCGAGACCCTGGCGCGCCGCCACGCTGGCCAGCAGATCGCCGCCAGCACCCACGCCGCCCTGCTGGCCCTCATCCTCCGGCACTTCGACCCTTCGGTGGACCTGGCCTTCCAGCGGCGCATGACCTTGCCCGATCTCTACGCCCTGACCCTCGACGACCATGGCCGGACCCGCATCGCCCGCCTGTGGGACGCCGAGAGCGCCTTTGCGCCCGCGACGTGAGCATCCGCGGGTGGGGAAGGCCGCTGCCCTCCCTGGAAACGCCCTGGTACCTGTTCACACCGGCCGTCCATACCCCCGGGCGGCACACCGCCCGATGCAAACGGGGGTATGGGGAAACGTGGTTCCCCCATGGTCATGTGAGACGGTCATGCGCATGGCGCACACCGCCGCGATGAAAACGGCGGCGGAGTATCGGCTATCGGTTATCGGCTATCGGCTATGTTCACCTCAGCCGTCCATGCGATTCGCGCACACCGCCCGATGAACATCGCCTGGGAGCGCGGGCGGCCCGCCCGCGTCGCGTCTCCGCGGGCAAGATGCCCGCGCTCCCAGCCTATGTTCACCTCAGCCGTCCATGCGGCTCCGCCGCACAACGCCGCAATGAACATACGGTTGTTCTTGGGAGGGCTGCGCCCTCCCAAACCCTCCTGCGGGCGGGGGATGGGGGAACCTGGTTCCCCCATGTTCACGTTAGCCTGGAGCTACCGCCCGACACCGCGGCCCACCTCCGCCAGCAAGCGTTCGGGCCGGCCACGGTACTCGTTCCAGGGGATCGCGCCGCGGACGATGCCGTCGAGAATGCGCCAGAGGGTAGCGTTGATCGGCGCGGGCACGCCGCGCGCGGCCGCCTCGGCCGCGACGGCGCCGTAGAGGAACTCGCCCTCGGAACGTGTGCGACCCGCCCGCAGGTCCCGCAGTAGCGAAGGGTCCTTGCCGCCGCGCCCCTGGCCCACCAGGCGGCGCATCAGCGGGCGCAGGGCGGCGCCGGGCAGCAGCCGCGCCAG
>DAOTYR010000550.1:0-4373 GCA_034434655.1 Chloroflexaceae bacterium | reverse complement strand
GGGGGATGGGGGAACCTGGTTCCCCCATGTTCAGATCAGGCCCCATGCGCGGGGCGCACACCGCCCGATGCAACCGGCCCGAGAGTGCGGGCAGCCCGCCCGATGCAACCGGCCCGGGAGCGCGGGCAGCCCGCCCGCGTCGCGGCTCCGCGGGCACGGTGACGGCCCTCTCCCCAGCGGGGGGAGGCTGGGAGGGGGGCTGCACGCTGCGAACGGTTTTCACGTCAGCCGTCCATGCGGCTGCGCCGCACAACGCCGCAATGAACATACGGTTGTTCCTGGGAGGGCTGCGCCCTCCCAAACCCTCCCAGGGGGCGGGGCCTGGGTGCGCGGGCCTCCGGCCCGCGTCCGCTGAGGGATGGGGAAACCCGGTTTCCCCACCCCCCTCGCCGAGGGCGTATGTTCACGTCAGGGTTCACCCTCTACCAGACGGTCTTACAGCGTGGCCCCGCTCGGCACCACGCCGCTCTTCGGGAAGGCGTGCTCAGGGGTGCGCGGGCGAATGGCCACATTGCGTCCCACCGTCACGCCCTCGGGCACCCGCGCGCGCGTGCCCACCAGCGTCAGCCCGGTGTTCAGACGATCGGGGGCCGCCAGGTTGGGCGTGGCGATATCCCCTTCGCCCACCACTGCCCCACCGCCGATCCGCACCCCCTCGTCAATGATACAGCGATCCACCACTGCCTCCGGGCCGATCCAGGCATCACCCAGCACGATCGAATCGCGGATCACCGCCCCCGGAGAAACATACACCCCTGGTGAGAGCACCGAGTGCGTCACCATGCCGTAGACGCGGCAGCCGTCGCTCAACAGACAGTTCTCGACACGGGCGTGCTCGCCAACTTCCACGCCGGGCAGATCCGCGCTGGTCGTATGGATGACCCACTCCGGATCGTACAGGTCGAGCGCAGGCGTCTCGACCAGCAGGGCCAGGTTGGCTTCGTAGTATGCCTGCACCGTGCCCACGTCGGCCCAGTAGCCCTGGAAATTAAAGGCGAAGGTGCGCGAGTTGGGAATGATCCGCGGCAAGAGATGGCGACCGAAGTCGTGCTCGGCGCCGGCGAGGATGTCGATCAGGAACTGCTTGCGAAAGACATAGATGCCCATCGAGGCCAGGTTGGAGAGGGGGCGGCGCGGTTTTTCCTCGAAGCGATCCACCCGCCCATCGCTGCCGACAGTCACGATACCGAAGCGATGGGTGTCGTGCGGGCTGACGCTGTGCACCGCCAGGGTCATATCCGCATCGCGCTCGGCGTGCAGTTCGAGCAACGGAGTGTAGTTCATCTTATAGATGTGATCCCCGGCGAGCAGGAGCACGGCATCAACCGGCTGGTCTTCGATCAGGTCGAGGTTGTAGCGCACCGCGTCGGCGGTGCCCCGTTGCCAGCCTCCGCCATCCGGGGTGGGGGAGGGATGCAACACGCGCAGGCCGCCCTGGGCCCGGTCGAGGTCCCAGGGGCGGCCAACCCCCAGATGAGCGTGGAGCGAGCGGGGCTTGTATTGCGTGAGCACCGCGACGTTGTACAGCCCCGAGTTGACGCAGTTGGAAAGAGGAAAATCAATGATGCGGAACTTCCCGGCAAAGGGAACCGCCGCCTCGGTGCGTTCAGCGGTGAGGACGGAGAGAGCGGGCGAGTCGCCGCCCGCCAGAATCAGGGTCAGGATGCGGAGCATAGGTTTTGGAGGCGGCGACGGGGGCGTGACGGGCCGCGCCGCACCGCCGCCGCGTAAGCATTACAGCGTCTCCCCCGACGGGATTTCGCGGCTCGGAAAATCTTCCGCATCGCGATCGGCGTTAATCACCACGTTCCGGCCAATGATCGTGCCCGGGGGGATATGGGCCGACTTGCCGATGACCGAAATGCCGGTATTGAGTTTATCCGGCTCGGCCTTGTTCGGCGTCGTCAGGTCGTCGCCGACGCCGAGGTGCGCCCCGGCGCCGATGACCACCTGCTTGTCCACGATCATCCGGTCGAGCACCGCGCCCGGGCCGATCCAGGTGTCGTTCATCACCACACTATCGCGCACAACCGCCCCTGGCGAGACATACACCCCCGGCGAGAGCACCGAGCGCTCGACCGTGCCGCGAATGGTGCAACCGTTGCAGATGATCGCCCGTGACACCCGCGCCTGCGGCCCGATCTTGGCCGATGGGCGTTCCTCGCTGCGGGTGCGGATGCGCCAGTTCGGGTCGAACAGATCGAAATCCAACTCGGGATCGAGCAGTTGCATGCTCGTTTCCCAGTATGAATGGATCGTGCCCACATCAACCCAGTAGCCGCTGAAGCGATGGGCATAGACGCGATCCTCGGCGACCATCGCCGGGATCACGTGCTTGCCGAAGTCGATGCGTGGTCGTTCCTGGCTGCCCTCCGACAGCCGCCGGATCAGCACATCAGCATTGAAGACGTAGATCCCCATCGAGGCCAGGGTGCCCTTGTCGCGATCCCTGGGCTTTTCGGTGAACTCGATAATGCGATCTTCCTCATCGGTGGTCATGATCCCGAAACGATGGGTCTCCTCCAACGGCACCTCCATGACCCCCACGGTCAGATCGGCCCGGTGGCGCCGGTGGGTGTCAATGATGGTGTTGTAATCCATCTTATAAATATGATCGCCTGAAAGGATCAGGACCAGATCGGCGCGGCGCTCCTGGATAAAATTGAGGTTCTGGTAGATCGCGTCGGCGGTGCCGCGGTACCACGACTGATCGCTGCGGCCCTGGTAGGGTTGCAACAGCCGCACCCCCCCCCGGGTACGGTCGAGATCCCAGGGCTTGCCGATGCCGATGTGATCGTTCAGCGAGTGGGGCCGATACTGAGTGAGCACCCCGACATCGAAAATGCCCGAATTCACGCAATTCGACAGCGTAAAATCAATGATCCGGTACTTCCCCGCGAACGGCACCGATGGCTTGGCGCGCTTCTCCGAGAGCACGCTCAGCCGGGTGCCCTCGCCGCCGGCCATAATCATTGCCACCACGCGCATGGGCGCTTCCTCCTGGGCCGGTCCTGCCTCCTGGGCAGGCGTGTTTCTCGCCGGATGGCTCGATTGTACCGCCAATCGGGGTGTCGCGCAAAGGGCCGTCGCGTCGGGATGGGGATCAGGCTACCGGCTGTTCACAGACCAGCAGGGGCAGGGGGAAACTGGTTTTCCCCTGCCCCTGCAACCAGGAGCGCGGGGCGCTTCTCTTTTGCCCCGCCTCGCTCCGCCCGGTTGGCCGATGCGGGTCGCTAGCACCCAAACGGCAACGTCCCATACTGCAGCGCGTACAGGCCCATTTTGCCCAGTTCGCTCAGCACCGCTTCCCGTCCATACCTGTCGCGCCACCAGTTGTCGGGATGGATGGCGAGATCGCGCGGATGGTCGTAGAGCACCGTCACCTCCCTCCCCGCCAGATGCTGCCCGATCACGCACAGCGCCCGGCGGCTATGGGCCCAGTCGGTCACGATCAGCACACTGCGCGTCTGCCGTTCACGGGCCAGGGCCGCGATCTGCTGGCCGTCGTCCCAGGTGCTGTACGACTCGAGCACGAAGTACGCCTCCTCGGGAATACCCTGCTCCCGCGCCAGTTGCCGCGCCCGCTGGACCAGCCGTCCGGCCGGGAGTTCCACCGGGCCGGTGCGCCAGATCTCCTGCCCGATCCCCTGGTGGTACAGATCGATGGCGTGCTGATCGCGGTATGGATAGCGTCCGCCCAGCACCACGATGGCGTCAACCGGCGCCACCTGGGGAGGACGCGCCAGCCAGTGACCGATTGCCGAAAGCCACCAGCCTGAAGTTATCATAACAATGCCGGCTATGAGCGCCAGCACGGCCAGCCAGCGCGCCAGCCAGCCGCGCCAGAACCGCGGCGCCGGCCGCCCGTTCGCTACCGCTCCCTGGCCGGCTGACGTTGTGCGATCGAGTGGGGTGTGATGGGCGATGTTCTTGAGCGGTTCCATAGGCTCCAGGGCACGCTTCAAATACCTGACAATCCAGCCTTCAACTCCACGGCTCTCCAGCGCTCCAGACCGGTTCTGTGGAGGTGTGGAGATGTGGAGCACAACAGTCAAGCTGAAACGCCCGATCCTGAAACATGCCTGCGGTGCAGGACCGGCGCGCTGGAGGGCTGTCCGCAGCGGCAAGCCCATGTCGTCTGCCTGTAGAGTGTACCTGATCCGCGCGCCGAACGCCAGGGCATGCATACCCCGGGGTGTGACGTACCATCGATACCGCTAACGTGAACATAAGCCCTCGGCGAGGGGGGTGGGGAAACCGGGTTTCCCCATCCCTCAGCGGACGCGGGCCGGAGGCCCGCGCACCCAGGCCCCGCCCCCTGGGAGGGTTTGGGAGGGCGCAGCCCTCCCAAGAACAACCGTATGTTCATTGCG
>DAOTYR010000549.1:0-11209 GCA_034434655.1 Chloroflexaceae bacterium | reverse complement strand
CTGGCCCTCCCAAACCCTCCCCCACGGCATAGGCGTGAAGGAACCCCTCCGGCTCTCCACACCTCCACACCTACTCCAGACGCCGGTAGAAAAACAACTCGTGGTCCGGCAGCAATTCGGGATGGAATATGGCGATCAGGTCGGCCAGCACCAGATCGGGGTTGGTCACGCCGGTTTCCCAGTAGTCATTGCCGCCGTTGGCATTCAGGCGCTTGTTGTTGTTGAAGACCTTGCCGTTCTGGAAGGCGGCGAATTGGGCGAAGCGTTCGTCCTGGGCCAGTCCTTCGCCCAGGCTTTTCCAGGAACCGGGATTGACCCAGATATCGGCGTCTCTGGCGCGGTCGAGCACCTCCTCGAAACTCAACTGCATACTGCCGGTCGAGGTGTCATCGGCCCAGAGGTAGGCCGCGCCCGCGTCGGCCAGCAGCTTCGCGGCGTAGCTGTTGCCGCCAGGCATGTACCAGGTTCCCCGAAACGGCGCGCCGGAGAAGACCGTCGGTTTGTCGGTCACTGCTCGCGCGGTTGCGGCCATCTCGGCATAGCGGCTGGCAATCCCCGCGTACACCTCGGTGGCCGCAGCCTCACGGTTAAAGAAGGCCGCCGTAAACTTGATCCACTCGGCCCGCCCCAGAGGAGTCGGTTCCATGTACTCGCTGTTCATGGCCACCTTCAGGCCGGCCTCGAGCAACTTCGGGTGCGAGTCGAACTCCAGGTTGCCCACACCGTAGGTCATCACCAGGTCGGGTTCGAGATCGATCGCCTGCTCGAGGTTCAACTCGGCCCCGCTCCCGATCTCCTTCAACTTGCCGGCCTCGACCAACTTCACCACCTCGGGAGTGTTGATGTACTGGAAGCTGTCAACGCCTATCAGATAGTCAAGCAGATCGAGTTCCTTCAAGTGCGGCAACTGGGTGGTGGACATCGTGATAATGGACCGCACCGGCACTTCGATCACCTGGGCATCGCCCACATCGGGCGGCGCGGGCGTGCCGCACTGCACCAGCGCGTAGCGGAACTGCACATCGGCATCGCGCCAGGGGTTCAGCACGGTGATCAGCTTGTAGTTGTTGAAGTACTCGATCGTCCAGCCGGTAGCATCCTGGAGCGCGACCTTCTCGGGGAAATAGTCAAGATCCGGGTCGTAGTCGGTAACGCACCCCTCGGTCAGATTAGTGACAGGCGCCGCGGGGGTCGCTGGCGTGGGCGCCAGGGTGGGGGGCGCTGCCGTGGGCGCGAGCGCCGTTGGCGCCGGAGTGGGAGCTTCCGCAACCGGGGTGGGTGATGGGGTCACAGCCTGCCCGCCACAGGCGACGAGGGTGATGGCGAGGATCAGGGTGACCATCCAGGAGGGTCGGAAACGCGACATGGGGTTTCCCTTTCGTGCCACACGCGAGCCAAGCGCCGCGGGTCGGGCCGGTTTGATGAGGCGCGCCTCATCACGCCCCACGATCAGCGGCGCGGAACCACGACGATGGGGCGCGCAGCAGGCGCAGCAGCGCGGCCTGGCGCGACCGTTCCCAGGCGAGGCGCGTCAGCGCCGCAGGCATAGCGGCGGTAGGCAGCCAGCCGAGCAACTCCACCTCGCGTTCGGCCTGCGCGGCGCGCTCCATACTCGCCGCCAGTTCATGCCACAGTTCGTCGTCGGGGTCCATGGTGCTCCTTCGTGTTTCTTCGTTCCCTGGACCACAGGGGTGGAGGGCCGCAGTCCCTCAACCTCTCCTGGTCGGAAGGCGACCGCGTAACTCCTGTATTTGCCTGAGAAGATGAGGTTGGTCAGGTTTCGCCAACCCGATCCCTCTAGCGGCAAAGACGGAGGGCGGCGCTACGATCCAACAAGAAACCCCCGCCTCATCGGAGAACGGGGGTGACGGGTACGACCAACGCGTGCAGGGAGAAAGGTGCGGGGGCGCGGGCCATGTTCGTCCTCCTTGGCTCGAGAAGGGTAGAACAACAACGTCGCGGCAGGCATCCTGGCTTCCGGTGTTCGACTGAACAACCGGTTACAGTTGCGGCACAGCGCTGGACTTGCACCAGCTTCCGCCTTTATGCCCTGGCATCCGGGCCAACGGGTCACCGCGACGAGTATCAAGTTGCGTATGTGCAGGTGTTGCTGATTATAGCACAGGTTCGCGCGGCCGACAACTGATGGTCTTTGAGCAATTCATCCGCTCTGCCGGGCTGGCCGTGGGGTTCATGGTCTTTGAGCAATTCATCCGCTCTGCCGGGCTGGCCGTGGGGCTAAAGCCCTCGGCTACGGAATGCGAAGCCCGCTGGCGCGGGCGAGAGCGGAGTATGTATGCAAAGACCATGAGTTGTTCGTACCTGTTCGCACCCGGGGTAACCCACGCGCCTGGGAGCGCGGGCAAACTGCCCGCGCTCCCGGCAGCGCACGGCTTGACCCAGGACGTATTCGCGCTAAAACAAGGTTTATTGACCGTTCGCCGCGTTCCGCCCCCCTCCCAGCCTCCCCCCGCTGGGGGGAGGAGCCGGGTTCCCTCCCCCAGCGGGGGAGGGTTAGGGAGGGGGCAGTTCGACACGAGACGGTAGCATACCGCATAGCCCTTCTGAAACCATTGTCTAACGTGTTTTTCCTGGGAGGGCTACGCCCGCCCACACCCTCCCACCGGGTGCGGGGTTGGGGCGGGGCGAAGCGCTTATTTGAATTGTGGCACCGCCACCGGATGATCCTCCTCATCGAGGGCCACCAGGACGCACTCGGCCTGGCAGGCCAGCACCCGTTCGTCGCGGTCCATCGGCTCCCACCACATCTCGACGGCAATGTGCATCGAGGTGCGCCCGGTGCGCTTGAGGCGCGCGATCAGTTCGACGATTGACCCTTCCCGCACGGGGTGGTGGAAGTTGACCTCGCCGATGTGCACCGTGACCACTTTGCGCCGGCACCAGCGCGTCGCGCAGATGAACGCTGCCTGGTCGATCCAGGCCACTGCCTGGCCGCCAAACAGCGTTCGGTAGTGGTTGGTGTCGGCGGGAAAAATCGGCAGAACCATGCGCGTTTCGGCGCGACTGGCCTCAGCCATTGGCCGCCTCCTCGAACGCCTGGGCCAGGGTCTGGGCCCCCGCCGTCACCGGGAGCGTCCCGGCGACGACCGCGGCCTCGATCGCCGGCAGGCGCGCCTTGACCGCCGGGTGGTTGAAGAAGCGCGAGCGCAGGTAATCCTCGATGAGCGCGTGGAGCCAGTCGCGGGTTTGCTGCCGCCGCCGCTCCGCAAAGACGCCCGAGGCGCTGGTGACCTCGCGGAAGCGTTCGATCTCCTCCCAGATCTCGGCGATCCCCTCGCCGGTGACCGCCGAGCAGATGCGGGCGCGGGTCTTCCAGCCGGGGGTAGCAGGCGCCAGGTAGTGCAGGGCCTGGTTATAATCGGCCTGGGCCAGCATGGCGCGGATGCGGTTCTCGCCGTCGGCCTTGGTGATCACCAGGGCATCGGCCAGTTCCATGATGCCCTTTTTGATCCCCTGAAGTTCGTCGCCCGCCCCCGCCAGCATCAGGAGCAGGAAGAAGTCCACCATCCCGCGCACGGCCGTCTCGCTCTGGCCCACACCGACAGTCTCCACCAGGATCACGTCGAAGCCGGCCGCCTCGCAGACCAGCATGGTCTCGCGGCTCTTGCGCGTGACGCCGCCGAGGCTGCCGCCGGTGGGCGAAGGGCGGATGTAGGCGTTGGGATGCCGCGCCAGGGCCTCCATGCGCGTCTTGTCGCCGAGGATACTGCCACGGGTGACGCTGCTGGAGGGGTCCACCGCCAGGACGGCGACGCGGTGGCCCCGTTCGCAGAGCATCACCCCCAGGGCTTCGATGAAGGTGCTCTTGCCCACGCCGGGCACGCCGGTGATGCCGACGCGCAAGGCCCCGCCGGTGTAGGGCAGGAGGGCCTGCAACACCTCCTGGGCCTGGGCCAGGTGGCCTGGCGCGTTGCTCTCGATCAGCGTAATGGCGCGGGCCAGGATGGTGCGGTCGCCGCCGCGCACCCCCTCCACGTAATCAGGGACCGTCAGATGGCGCCGTCGCGCCACCGGTCTGGAACCCCCGCCGCCGCTCTGACCAGGAAGCCCGTCGTGGCCGCCGGCCACGCCGTCCATCACCGACGAGGCGAAGACCGCGTCCTTCGGCGGTGTGGCCGGTTGCCACTCCGGGCGATGCCTGCCGTTACTCATGGGTTGTTCCTTGTCTCCGCCCTCGCCGAGAGCGCCGGATCGCTGTCCGTCGTCTCGCTCGTGTGGAGCCGGCGGCGCAGTTCGTTGAGCAACTTCTCGGCAGCGATGGGAATGATGGTGCCCGGCCCGAAGATCAGCGCCGCGCCGTGCTCGCGGAGGAAGGCGTAGTCCTGCGCGGGAATCACCCCGCCGATGATCACCACGATGTCCTCGCGACCGAGCTTGCGCAACTCTTCGACCAGTTGCGGCAGCAGGGTCTTGTGGCCGGCGGCCAGCGAACTGATCCCCACCACGTGGACGTCGTTCTCCACTGCCTGGCGGGCCACCTCTTCGGGAGTCTGGAAGAGCGAGCCGATGTCCACGTCGAAGCCCATATCGGCGAAGGCGGTGGCGACCACCTTGGCCCCGCGGTCGTGGCCGTCCTGGCCGATCTTGGCCACCAGGATACGCGGGCGCCGGCCCTCTTCATGGGCGAAGGCGTCGGCCAGGGCGCGCACGCGGTTGATCTGCTCGGCGTCGCTGTACTCGCTGCTGTAGATGCCCGAAATGGCGCGGATGGTGGCCTTGTAGCGCCCGAACACCCGCTCCATGGCCATCGAGATCTCGCCCAGGGTGGCCCGCGCCCGCGCCGCCTCGATCGCCGCTTCCAGCAGGTTGCCCTCGCCGGTCTCCGCCACGCGGGTCAGGGCGTTCAGCGCCGCCTGCGTCCGGGCCTCGTCGCGCTCGGCGCGCAGCTTCTTCAGGCGCTCGATCTGCGCCTGGCGCACGGCGGTGTTGTCCACCTCCAGGATCTCCAGCGGCGGCTCAGAAGGCAGGCGGTACTTATTCACCCCGACGATGGTCTCCTGGCCCGAGTCGATGTGGGCCTGACGCCGGGCGGCGGCCTCCTCGATGCGCAGCTTGGGAAGGCCGGCCTCGATGGCTTTGGCCATGCCGCCGAGGGCCTCGACCTCCTGGATGTGGCTCCAGGCGCGCCGCGCCAGTTTGTCGGTGAGGCTCTCCAGGTAGTAGGAGCCGCCCCAGGGGTCCACGATCTTGCAGATTCCGGTCTCCTCCTGGAGGAAGAGCTGGGTGTTGCGGGCGATGCGCGCCGAGAAGTCGGTCGGCAGCGCGATGGCCTCGTCGAGCGAGTTGGTGTGCAGCGACTGGGTGTGGCCCAGGGCCGCGGCCATGGCCTCGATGCAGGTGCGGGCCACGTTGTTGAACGGATCCTGCTCGGTCAGGCTCCAGCCCGAGGTCTGGCAGTGGGTGCGGAGGGCCATGGACTTCTCGTCCTTGGGGTCGAACTGCTTGATGATCTTGGCCCAGAGCAGGCGCCCGGCGCGCATCTTGGCCACTTCCATGAAGTAGTTCATGCCGATGGCCCAGAAGAAGGAGAGACGGGGGGCGAAGCGGTCAATCGGCATGCCCGCCTTGATCCCCGCGCGCACATACTCCAGCCCGTCGGCCAGGGTGTAGCCCAGTTCCAGATCGGCGGTGGCCCCGGCCTCCTGCATATGGTAGCCGGAGATGCTGATGCTGTTGAATTTGGGCATGTGCTTCGCGGTGTAGGCGAAGATATCGGCGATGATGCGCATAGAAGGTTCGGGCGGGTAGATGTAGGTGTTGCGCACCATGTACTCTTTCAGGATGTCGTTCTGGATGGTGCCGGTGAGCTGATCCTGGCGCACGCCCTGCTCTTCGGCGGCGACGATGTAGAAGGCCATTACCGGGATGACCGCGCCGTTCATGGTCATCGAGACCGACATCTGGTCGAGCGGGATGCCGTCGAAGAGGATCTTCATATCGAGGATCGAGTCGATCGCCACGCCCGCCTTGCCCACGTCGCCGACGACGCGGGGATGGTCCGAGTCATAGCCGCGGTGGGTGGCCAGGTCGAAGGCCACCGACAGGCCCTTCTGGCCCGCGGCCAGGTTGCGCCGGTAGAAGGCGTTGCTCTCTTCGGCCGTCGAAAAGCCGGCGTACTGGCGCACCGTCCAGGGCTGGGTGACGTACATGGTCGGGTACGGCCCGCGCAGGTACGGCGGGATGCCGGCGGTGAAGCCGAGGTGCTCGAGGCCCTCGAGGTCGGCGGCGGTGTAGAGCGGTTTGACATCAATCTGCTCCATCGTCCGCCAGACCAGGTTTTCGAGGGGTTGCCCGGCCTCCTGCTCGGCCAGGGCGCGCCACTGCGCCAGATCAGGCGCGGCGTCGTCGTCGCGATAGGCGATGGTGGTGAAATCGGGGGTGGTCACAGGGCCACTCCTTTCAACTGCTGAAGCCGGGCCAGGGTCGCGTAGCAATCGGCGCGCAGGTGAATGAACTCATCCACGCCCGCCGCTCGATGCGCTTCGATCTGGTCGGCCGGGTACCCGGCCAGCACCACGGTCATATCAGGGCGCCCCTCCTTGAGCAGCCGGACGAGGGGCGGCACGAGGTCGGGGTAGGTCTCGTCGGTCGAACAGATCACCGCTATCGAGGCCCCTGAGTCATGGGCGGCGCGGGCCGCCTCCTCGACGCTCTGGAAGCCAGGGCCGGCGATCACCTGGAAGCCGCCGGCCTCGAAGAAGCCGGTCGAAAAATCGGCCCGAGCCTTGTGCTGCGTTACCGGACCCATTGTAGCAAGAAACACCTTCGGGCGCGAGCCGGTGCGAGCGGCAAAGGCTCTGGCGGCGTCTTGCAGGGCCTCGAACTGCTCGGCCCCGCGGTGGGCGGGGATGGGTTCGACACTGATGCTGGCGTCGCCGCCGGCGGCCAGGGCGGCGGTCAGCGCCCCCAGGGTCGCCCCGGCGCGGGCGGCGGCGATGGCCGCCGGGGCCACCCGTGCGGGCGTAGTGGCCACGGCGCGGGCCAGTTCTTCAAGCGCGGCCCCGGCATCGGCGCTGGCGCGGAAGCGCTGCAGGGCCTCGGCGCGCTCAGCCTGCAGTGCGGCGTGATCCACCGCGCGGGGGGTAAAGGGCTGCTCCTTGAGGTTGACGTACATGTTGGCGCCGACGATCACCTCCCGGCGCAGGGCGATCTGGTTCATGCGCTCGGTGCGCACGGAGGCCACCTGGGCCTGGGGGAAGCCCGCGGCGAGGGCCGCGGCCATGCCGCCCTGTGCCTCGATGCGCTGGAAGAGCGCCCAGGCCTCGCGGGCGATCTCGTCGGTCAGCGTCTCCACCGCCGCCGACCCGCCGGCAGGGTCCACCAGGCGGTAGAAATTGCACTCCTGCTGGAGAATGATCTGCACGTTACGGGCGATGCGCCGGGAGAACTCGTCGGGCAGGCCGATGGCCTCGTCGAAGGGGCTGACGTGGAGGCTATCGCAGCCGCCCATCACCCCGGCGAAGGCCTCGGCGGTGGCGCGCAGCATGTTGTTGTAGGCATCGGCGCGGGTCTTCGTCCAGGCCGAGGTGCGCCCGTGCAGGCGCAGTTTCTGGGAGCGGGCGTTGCCGCCGAAGGCCGCCACCACGCGCGCCCAGAGCATGCGCGCGGCGCGGAGCCGGGCGATCTCGATGAAGAAGGGCGAACCGAGGGAGAAGGCGAACTGCATGCGCGGGGCCACCGTATCCACATCCAGGCCGCGGGCCTGCATGGCGCGCAGGTACTCTACGCCGGTGGCCAGGGCGAAGGCCAGGTCCTGCACTGCGCTGGCGCCGCCGTTGTGGTAGGGGTGCAGTTCGACCTGAATGGTGCGCAGGTCGGGCGCATGGGTCGCGGCCCAGGCGGTCAGCCAGGCCATGGCGTCGTAGCTTCGCTCGAGGGAGATGGGCAGGGCGCCGGCGCTGGCCAGGGCGCCGAGGGGGTCGGCGCCGATGCACCCCTGGAGCTTGCCCGGCTTCAGTCCCTGGGCCTCAGCGGCGGCGAGGATCAGCGCGGCCAGGGGCAGGGCAACGGCCCCCGCGGCGAAGAGCAACGGCGTCTGCGCCAGGGGGATCTCGGCAAAGAGGGTGGCGGCATCGTCGCGCGAGGCGAGCGACGCGCCGCCCTGGCCCACGGAGTCGGGCGGCGCCTGGTCGGGGTCCTGCCCCAGCCGGGTGGCCCGATCCAGCCGCACGTGGAGCGTGGTCAGGCCGCGGGGCAGATCCTCGCGGGCGGCCTGGTTCACCTCGGCGGCCGTCGGATAGGGTAGCTCCTGCGCCACCTCCCAGGGACGGATCAGGTAGCCGAGGGCGCGGGTGCCCCGCACATACGCCGGCAGACCGGGTAGCGAGGCGGCGTGGGGCAGGCTGGCCGTGTCGGCGAGGGCATAGATCGGCTGCAGCGTGATCCCCTCGTAGGTGCGGGTCAGCAGCCGCTTCTCGAACGGGGCGCCTTTCAGCGTCTTCTCGGCGGCGGCGCGCCACGCTTCGGGGCTGGCAGGCGCAAACTCGGTGAAGAGGCGCTCCGGAACATCGGGGTTGGCGGCCTGGGTGTCCTGGGTCATGGATCCACTCCTTCATTGGCGAAGCGGGCCATCCGGCGCTCAGGGGAGCGATCCGCGCGCCCCGAGCGCCCCGTGACACGACCCTCGCGGGCCGTCACACATGGCGCAGGCTGAAGAGCAGCGCTTCCAGATCTTCTAGAACGATGTGCACGGTCGAAAACAGATCCGAAAGCTCAAACCCCTCACGGGTGCGGCGCACGTACAGGTCGTGGTTCTGCGAGACGCGGCGGAAGCCAATCGCGCACATGCGCTCAGTGATGGAAGCTTGCGCCCAACGATCATAATCGAAACTCAGCCCGTTTGCCAATAGGGAAAGGGACAATTCTCGGGCCCGATCGGCGGCAATCGGCTCGAGCAGGTGCAGCGCGCATGCGGGGGCGCGCTGGATCCACGTGCCGAACTCCTGCTGATTGCGTTGGATGCGCGCGTGCACCCTGCTCAACTCGGTACAGATATCGCTCACATCACAGCGTAGCATGGGAACCTCCCGTGGGGAGTGCGCCGGTAAGGGCGCAGTACTGGATGCCGAGGTTGCGCTCGAGTTCATGGCGGTCAAGCCGCAACAGTTCGTGCGTAATCACCCTGGGGCGTATGGCGGAGACAATCTCGCGGCAGCGCGGCGTGACAAAGGGACGGTGCTGGTCAATCAGCGCCACGTGGTCACGGGCCAGGGTGTACCGCTCCGCAAAGGGTAACGTGGCGAAACCGACGGGCAGAGCTGGGGCCGCGCGCTGGTAGGCGCCGGAGAGACTGAGGCTCAGGTGCAACCCCTCGATCCGCGCGCGCACCTGAGGTGAGAGGCGCGTCAGTCGCTCCAGCACCAGATCGATGGCGGCGTCTTCACTGGCCACCTCAGGGCAGGTGTTGATCAGGTGACCGGTGTCGAGCACAAAGCCCCAGTTTTCGAAGCGCAGCCCCTGCACGAACTGCCCGGCCAGTTCCGGATCGGTGAAGGTGAGACCGGGCCACCAGAGATTCTCGAGCCACAGGCGCACCGGCGGTTCGCCACCGGGGAACGTTGCCGCTGTGGCATTGAGCAGATCGATGGTCGCGCTCACCACCCCTTCCGAGCTAAAGGCATAGGTCCGGGTGAAGCACTCCTCCATCGTGACATGACTGACGTGAAAGACGGCGTACAATGGGCGCAGCGCCGCAGCCTGATTCCAGAGCCGCCGCTGGATGGCAACCATATGCGCGGCATCGCGAGCGCCTCCGGCGAGGAACTGGCGCTCCTCGCGGGAAACGGCGGCGTCTGGCCCGGCGTGCCAGATCTCCAGCCAGCGAATCCAGTACGGCAGATGGACCCCCTGCACCAGTCCCGCTGGCATGACCGGCGGTGGATCATCACCGATCAACAACTCGATCCCATCGAGCCCCAGCCGGCTGACAAAGGCGCGGACGCGCTCCCAGTCGCGCTCGAACTGATCGAGATGGATCGCGTGGGTTGAGAAGTTAACGAGGTGTTGCATGGCTCCCGCAGATGGTCTACGCAAAACCCCGGCCTCAGGCGAGAAACGGGGTACGACAGGGTCCAGAGGGACCATCGGGCGGGAGACGGTCACGGGGCGCGGATCATGTTCGTCCTCCCTGGCTCGAGAAGGGCGGAACAGGCAACATCGCGGCAGGCGTCCTGGCTTCCGGCGTTTGCAGCACGACCGGTTACAGTTGCGGCACAGCGCTGGACTTGCACCAGCTTCCACCTTGATGCCCTAGCATCCGGGCTGTCGGGTCACCGCGACGGTGAATTGTCTGGGTACAGGGGTTGCGGAATTATACCACGTGTCGTTTCAAAACGGGAGAGGGTTACACAACAAACTGAACAAAGACTACCGTAGGGTTATGAACATTTAACGGGGCAGCGCCACGGGGTGGAAATGAGAAAACGAGTGCCGGGGCTGCATAGGCGCGAATGTGCCGAACGAGCGCTTCCTGAAGCGGCGGCTATGGAGGGCGCCTTCCCGGGATCGTCCCGGAACGCTCATCTCGCGCCGGAGCCTCCGGGCAGTATCGCGCGCTGGCGGCGGGCGCAGCCGTAGGCCGCCAGGGCGGATGGATTATCAGGGGATGATCAGGGGGATCTTCGGGGGAACGTATGGGCGGTAAGGGAAGGGCGAATAAATGAGTTTTAAGCATTAAAACGGGTATAGGCCGCGCAGGCGGCCTTCGCATCCACTAGCCGAGGGCTTCAGCCCCACGGCCAGCCCGGCAGAGCGGATTAATTTTTCAAAGACCATCAGCCCCACGGCCAGCCCGGTAGACCGGATTAATTTCTCAAAGACCATTTATTCGCCCTTCCCTTGAAGGCGAAGCCCTCCCAAACCCTCCCAGGGGCCGGGGCCTGGGTGCGCGGGCCTCCGGCGCGCGTCCGCTGAGGGATGGGGAAACCCGGTTTCCCCACCCCCCTCTTCAAGAGCCTATGTTCACGTTAGCCGTCCATGCGGCTCCACCGCACAACGCCGCAATGAACATACGGTTGTTCCTGGGAGGGCTGCGCCCTCCCAAACCCTCCCAGGGGGCGGGGCCTGGGTGCGCGGGCCTCTGGCCCGCATCCGCTGAGGTATGGGGTAACCCGGTTGCCCCACACCCCTCCTCCGAGGGACTATGTTCACGTTAGCCGTCCATGCGATTCGCGCACAACGCCCGATGAAC
>DAOTYR010000548.1:0-26604 GCA_034434655.1 Chloroflexaceae bacterium | reverse complement strand
GCGGCGGGTGCGCCCCCCGGCGCAGCCAGCAGGAGTCTGCCGCCGCGGGCGGAACGGGGGGCGGGGACGCGCAGCCTCCCGTGCCCCGCCCACGGGAGCGTAGGGTGGAGCATAGCTGATCCTGGAATTTCACGAGGGATACAAACCGTGCTTCCGCGCCGGGTTCTGCTGCACCTTGGTGCGCAGGATCTCCAGGGCGCGGATGAGGCGCGGGCGCGTTTCACGTGGCTCGATAACCTCGTCAATCTGGCCCAGATCGGCGGCATGGTAGGGATTGAAGAAGCGTTCGCGGTACTCGGCGACGAACTGCTGCTCCAACGCCGCCGGATCGGCGGCGCGCTGCAACTCCTCGCGCCAGAGCACCCGCGCCGCCCCTTCGGCGCCCATCACCGCGATCTGCGCCGTCGGCCAGGCGAAATTCATGTCCGAACGCATCTGCTTGCTGCTCAGAGCAATGTAGGCCCCGCCAATCGCCTTCCGCACGATCACCGAGAGCTTGGGCACGGTCGCCCCGGCATAGGCGTAGATGATCTTCGCGCCGTGGCGGATCACCCCGCCGTACTCCTGCTCGATCCCCGGCAGGTAGCCCGGACAATCCACCAGCGTGACGACCGGCAGGTTATAGGCGTCACACATCCGCACAAAGCGGGCGATCTTGTCGGAAGAATTGATGTCCAGCACCCCCGCCAGCACCGCCGGATTATTGGCGACAATGCCCACGGCATAGCCACCCAGGCGGGCGAAGCCAATGATGGCATTGGCGGCGTAGGCGGGCTGCAACTCTAGAAAGCTCTCCCGGTCAACGATCCGCTCGATCACCAGGTGCATATCGTAGCTGATGCGCTCGTCCGCGGGCACCAGCGTGTTGAGCGCCGGGTCCATGCGCTCAGGCGCATCATCGGAGGGCTGGTAGGGCGGATCGTCGGCGTTGTTCTGCGGCAGGTAGCTCAACAAAGCTTTGACCAGATCCAGGGCCGCGCCCTCGGTATCAGCCACCAGATGGGCCACCCCGCTCCGTTCGTGGTGCACATCGGCTCCGCCGAGTTGCTGCACCGTCACCTCGCGGCCCGAGACGGCGCGGATCACTTCGGGACCGGTGAGGAACATGTACCCTACATTGCGGGCCATGATCACGAAATCGGTGAGGGCGGGGGAGTAGACCGCGCCGCCCGCGCAGGGGCCGAGGATGAGCGAGATCTGCGGCACCACGCCCGAGGCGAGCACGTTTCGTAGGAAGACCTCACCGTAGGCGGCCAGCGACCGCACCCCCTCCTGGATACGCGCTCCGCCCGAGTCGTTCAACCCGATGATCGGAATGCCGCTCTCGGTCGCCAGATCCATCAGGCGGGTGATCTTCTGCGCCTGCACCTCGGAGAACGAGCCGCCCAGGACGGTAAAATCCTGGGCGTAGACGGCCACCCGCCGGCCGTTGATGGCGCCGAAGCCGGTCACTACGCCATCGCCGGGATAGCGCCGGGTTGCCAGCCCGTAGTCGCTGACCTGGTGCCGGGCCAGGCTCCCAAGTTCCTGGAACGAATCAGGATCGAGCAGCCGCGCGAGGCGCTCCCGCGCGGTCCCCTTCCCACGGGCGTGCTGTTGCGCGATGCGCTCCGGGCCGCCCCCGAGCAAGGCCGCCTCGCGCAGGGCGCGCAGGCGCTCCAGATGATCCTCTGCCATTCGCGTCTCCCCCTACTCCCCGCCCGGCGCATCGTCTCCGGCCAGGCGCACCAGGTTCACCGAGGCGTCAACCATCAACTCGCCGAGGCCCGCGAAGCGCACCCGCAGGATCTCGCGCCCGTCTTCGACCCGGCTCGACACCACCGTGCCAGAACCGTGGGGCACGCAGACGATGCTATCGCCAGGGCGGAAGCGCGGCTCGCCGCCCGATGCCGGCTTCGGCGCCCGCGGCGCGCCCCCTTCCTGGCGCCGCTCGCGCATGGCGCGCAGACGCGCCGCCAGTTCGGCGGGGTCGACCCGGACGGGGGCGGCAGCCTCCTCGCCGGAGGCGCTCCCTGGCGGAGGCGGCTGGCGCTGCTCCGCGGGCGGCTCCGGCGGCGGTGGCGCGGGTGGGGCCTTGCGCCGCGCCGGACGACCCTCCCGCGACGAGGGCGACTCGCGCCGTCGCGTGGAAGGTGGCTGATCCGCTGACGCCGATCCGTCCGACGTGGTGGCGCCTGCGCGGGCCGCCTTGCGCCGCGGCGGGGGCGCCTCCGGCGCCGCGGGAGCTAGCGGCTCGCGCCAGGCCAGCGACGGCTCCACCGGGGCGCGCGGAGTGAGCGGCTCTGCGTGGCGGGGCGCTTCGCGTCGCAGGGGCAGCGGCTCGGGCGTGACCAGTTCCCGGGGTCGCTCAAGCGGCGCCGGCGCCACTCCCCCGAGCAGTGCCAGCATCCAGTCCATATCAGCGCGGGCCAGCGACTTCAGCAACGGATCGGCGCGCCCATCGAGCGCCACCGCGTAAGCGGTCGGCAGAACGCGTTCGAGGGCCTCGAAGAGCCAGGCGCTCAGACCATTGCCTCCCGGCTGGGCATCCACGAAGTAGATCCGCCGCGCTTCGGCGTCACAGACCGGCACGAGATCGCTGACGCTGGCGAGGGTGAGCAGCGGGAGCGCGGCCACCAGCGACCAGCCCACCAGTTGTCGTTCGGCGTTGAGGGCCATGGGTAGATCGATCCACAGCGCCGGGGCGCTCCAGCGGGCCGCCAGGGGCTGCGCGAAGCGCTCCTCCCGCGCCGCGGCGCCGGGGCCGACCTCTTGAAAGCCGTAGACCTCTTCATCCACCACCACCCGGCCCCAGGCCACACTCTGCCCACGGATCAGCCGCTGGTCGAGACGATCGCGCACCTGTACCGCGCAGCGGCGCAACGGCAGCGCGCGGCGCGCCTCGGGCAACTCGTGCAGCGTAAGGCTCAGGCGGCTGTCGTCGCGCTCGCGCACCCGGTAGCCGCCGCGCAGGGGCGGCAGGGCCGCGCCGGGAAAGCCCCAGCGGTCGAAGGCATCCAGGCCCAGCGTTCCCAGGGCGGCGCCCCGCTCGTCGCGGATGCTGACCGGCGCGGTAGCCGCGGCCTGCGGATCAAAGTCGGCGTACGCTTCCCGAGCCGCCGGGCCGGGCTGCCACAGTGGCTCGGCATCGGGGAGTTGCACCAGTGACCCGTTGCGTTCCAGGCGCGCGACCAGCGACTCCACCCCCCAGGCGGCCACCTCCGCCGCGCTCAGCGGATACTCCGAGGCCGCGCAGACCAGGTGCTGCGCCTCCACATAGGCATTGGCCGGGGCGGCGATCCAGTGCGGCAGCGTTTCGACGAGCGGGACGGGTTTGTCGTCAACTTCGGCCCCGGCGGGTTGGCCGCGCTCGCAAAGCCGCGCCAGGGTGCGTTCGGCCGGCTCATCGCCGAGCAGCAGAACCGTGAGGGCCGCGCTTTCCAGGCATGATTGCAGACTGGCGGCGGCACGGTCAATTCCGCAAATGATCTGCGCCTCCGCCGCCTGGGGGGCGGCGCCAACGCTCACCTCGGGCAGATCCGCGCCGAGCAACCGGCGCGCCAGCAGAACCTCGAACGGCGCGGTGATGATGTGCACGCGCGCGCGGGCGTGCGCCAGACCCAGGGCCAGCGCCGCCGCCTCGCGCATCCGCTCGGCCGGGGCGCGCCAGAGGGCCAGCGCGGCCGCCGGTCGCGGCGTGTCATCGACGGCGATCACGCGCCAGGCATCGCCGCTGATTGCCGCCAGGGCCTCGGCGGCCCCCTGTACCGGAGCGACCGTCGCCACCAGCCGGAGCGGTGGCTCTCCGCCGGCGAGCCGCCGCGCCCGTGTGAGCAACCCGGCCAGATGGATGGCCGCAAGCCCGGTATAACGCTGCGCATCGGTAAGCGCGATGAGACCCAGCCGGGCCCAGAACGTGGCCCAGGCCCGCCCGTGGAAGCGCAGCAGGCGTTCATGGAGGGTCATGGGCGTGGCGACGACCACCCGGGCGCTCGACGGCGCCCGCGACGCGGCGCCCCGGGCCACCTCCACCCGCAGGGTGGGGCTCACCTCGCGGAGCAGCCGCTCAAGGGCGACGCGCTGTTCCTCGCCGGCCGCCTCGTCGGGCGCGAGCACCAGCGCCGTGCCCGGCCCGGCCTCGCGCAACCAGCCGGCCACCAGGAGCGGCAGCGTGCGCCGGGCCGGCAGGCCGCCGAGCAGCGCCACCGGCTCGCCGCGGCGCAACGCCGACAGGGCCGGAGCCTGGTGCGGGCGGAACGGCTCACCGGTGGCCACCACCCAGGCCTGCTCCAGCCGCGCCTCAACCGGCAGATGGCTCACCCGCGCACCCTCACGGGCAGGAAATCTGCGCACGGCGATCAGCGGGGCAGCCTCACGGCCCCGCTGCCGGGCCAGGGTGTGGAGAACTTCGATCAGGTCGTCCATGACAGGCGTCGGTGATCCCGTGCGCGTTATGACGACCATTGTAGCACAGGCGAATCTCGCAGGGGCATGGTGAAACCTGGGTTCCCTCTTCCCCCGATCGAGGCGGCGCGCGCCGTGCATGGCCTGCTCCTCGGCTTCCTCGCCGGCGGCGAGCGCGCTACCCTCGCCGCCCCAGCCAGGCGATGAGCTTGCGCAACTCTACCAGCCAGAGCACGCTGCTGGCCACCCCCAGGCAGATCAGCCAGTCGTTCAGGCTCAGCGGCACGGTGTGGAAGGCTCGCTGCAAGCCGGGCAGATAGACGACCAGCACCTGTAGCGCGAATGACAGCGCCAGCGCGCCCCACAACCAGGGGTTGCCGAACAGATGGTAGAAGGCGCTTCGCTCATCCGAGCGCGCGTTGAGCACATTGAACAACTGGAACAACACCAGGGTAGAGAAGGCCATGGTCTGGGCATAGGCCAGGCTCCCTGTTCCGGCAATCAGGCCGCCGGGCAAGGCCATGTCCATCACCGCCAGGGTGCCGGTGGCCATCATCAAGCCTACGAACACGATGTTGAACCACATCTGGCCGGTGATCACCGGGACGCGCGGATCGCGCGGAGGGCGCTCCATCACCCGCGGGTCGGCCGGTTCGAGACCCAGGGCCAGGGCCGGCGCGGCGTCGGTCAGCAGGTTGATCCAGAGGATCTGGGTGGCGAGCAGGGGCACCACCAGCAGCGTTCCCTCGCCGGGCGTCAGACCGATGACGGCCGCCAGGGTCACTCCGCCGAACATCGTCAACACTTCGCCGATATTTGAAGATAGCAGGTAGCGCAGAAACTTCTGAATGTTGGCAAAGATCGAGCGGCCCTCTTCCACCGCCGCGACGATCGAGGCAAAATTGTCGTCGGTGAGGATCATGTCCGCGGCGCCCTTGCTCACATCGGTGCCGGTGATGCCCATCGCCACGCCGATGTCTGCCGCCTTGAGCGCCGGGGCGTCGTTGACCCCGTCGCCGGTCATGGCCACGACGGCCCCGTCGGCCTTCAGCGCCCGCACCAGGCGCAGCTTGTGTTCCGGGGCCACGCGCGCGAAGACCGAACACTCGCCCAGGACGCGCCGCAACTCCGCATCGTCCATCTGCTGGAGGGCGCCGCCGGTCACTGCCGGTTGGCCGGGTGCGGCGATGCCCGCCTCGGCGGCGATCGCGGCGGCGGTGCGCGGATGATCGCCCGTGATCATGATCGGACGGATGCCTGCCCGCTTCGCCTGCATCACCGATGGTCGCGCCTCGGGGCGCAGCGGGTCAATCAGCCCCAGCACGCCCAGGAAGACCAGTGAGCGCTCGACCTCCTCGCTGAGCTGGCCGCTGGCCGTGTCGCGGGCCAGGGTGCGGTAGGCCACGCCGAGGGTGCGGAGGGCCTGGTCGGCCAGTTCCTCGACACAGGCCAGGATCTCGCGCCGGCGCTCCTCGGTCAGCGGGCGCACCTCCCCATCCAGGCCGACACGTTCGTAGTCGCAGCGGGCCAGGAGCACATCGGGCGCCCCTTTGGTGAAGATGATCAGCCGCTCCTTCTCCTGGTCAACGTGGGCCGTGCTCATCAACTTGCGCTCGGAGGTAAAGGGCGCCTCGGCCACCCGCGGAAAGCGCTCGTCCAGATCTGCTCCGGTCAGGCCCACACAGCGCGCTGCCACCAGCAAGGCGCCCTCGGTCGGATCGCCGCGAACGACCAGGCGCCCGTTCTCCTCGACCAGCCGCGCATTGTTGGCCATATGGGCCGCGCGCAGCGCCTTGCGCACCTCTTCGCGCAGCGCCGGATCGGTCACGGGCCGGCCGTCCATGCTCAGCGTTCCCTCCGGCCCCGCGCCTTCCGCGGCGAGATCCACCCGGCCGCTGGCGGTTACCACCGCCCGCACGGTCATTTCGTTGCGCGTGAGCGTGCCGGTCTTATCCGTGCAGATCACCGTGGTCGAGCCGAGCGTTTCGACCGACGAGAGCGTGCGGACGATCACGTTGCGCCGGGCCATACGCTGCATGCCGAGGGAGAGCACGATGGTGGTAATCGCCGTCAGACCCTCGGGCACGGCCGCGACCGCCAGGCTGACCCCCAGGATCAGCACATCCACCAGATCACTCAGGCGCCGGGCGCCGCTTACGAGGATCAGCGTCAGGCTCATCACCACGGCGATGGCGATCACCACGCCGCCAAGCAAGCGGCCCACCCGCGCCAGTTCCTTCTGCAATGGCGTTGGTTCGCTCTCGGTTTGTTGCAGGCTGCCGGCGATCTTGCCGATCTCGCTGCGCGGGCCGGTGGCGGTTACCACGGCGCGACCCCGGCCCGAAGCCACCGCCGTGCCGCTGAAGAGCATATTGTGGCGGTCGGGGATGGTCACCTCGGCGGTGATGGGGGCGCTATCCTTGCTGACGCTGGCGCTCTCGCCGGTCAGCACGGCCTCGGCGACCCGCAGGGCGATCGACTCGATGAGCCGGGCATCGGCGGGCACGGTGTCGCCCTCCTCGATCAGCAGAATATCGCCAGGGACCACCTCGGCGGCAGGAATGGCCTGCGGGCGCCCGTCGCGCAGCACGCGGGCCTGGGGCGCGGCCATGGCGCGGAGGGCCGCCACGGCTTGCTCGGCGCGGCTCTCCTGCACGAAGCCCAGGATACCGTTCAGCAGCACAATGGCCAGGATGGTCAGGGCCTCGAAGGGAAGCGTATCGGCCCGCTCGATCAGCCAGACCACAAACGAGATCAGCGTGGCCGCCAGGAGTAAGCCGGTCAGCGGATCGCGAAACTGCCCCAGAAAACGCAGCCAGCGGGGGGGCGGCGGGGCCGCGGGCAACTCGTTGCGCCCGTAGCGCTTGAGGCGCGCCTGGGCCTCGGCAGGGTCCAGCCCGCGCGCCGGGTCAACCCCCAGCGTAGCGAGCGCCTCGGCCACCGGGCGCTGATAGGCCCGTTCCAGTTCCTCGATCCTCATCATTGCTCCGCTCTGTCGCGCGCTGCGTACCTCCTGTCAAATACAGGAGGTGCGCGGTCGCCTTCCGGTGGGGAGGGGGGCTGAAGCGCCGCACCCGCTTATGCGCCAGGTATTGGCCCTAAGCGCAGCCCTCCCAGACCTTCCCACGGGTGGGGGTATGGGGAAACCCGGTTTCCCCATACCCCTGCTCAAAGGCTGCGCCCTCCCAAACCCTCCCACCGGGTGGGGGGATGGGGAAACCCGGTTTCCCCATCCCCCTCTTCGAGAGCCTATGTTCACGTTAGCCGTCCATGCGGCTCCGCCGCACACTGACAGGATGAACATACTTCTTGGGAGGGCGCAGCCCTCCCAAACCCTCCCACCGGGTGGGGTAATGGGGAAACCCGGTTTCCCCATCCCCCTGCTCCAGCAGCCTATGTTCACGTTAGTTTGACCGTTGCTCCGTACCTCCACACCTCCACACCTCCACAGAACCGATCTGGAGCGCTGAGGAGCTGTGACGCTGAAGGCTGGATTGTCACGGGCGTTTGAACCACACCTACGCCACACCCTGGCCGTGCACCCGTCGCACCGTCACGCGCACCGAGGCGCGCGGGGCATCGGGGCGCCGGGCCAGCCACTCCTCCACCCGTTCCGGGCCCAGGTAGCGCAGCGCCAGCCGGCGGCGCAACTCCGGGTCCGCCGGTTCAACCACGGCAACCCCGCTCAGCGAGAGGTAGCGCACCCCGTCTTCGATCGTCACCGCGATGGTCGGATTGCGGCGCAGGTTGCGCGCCTTGACGCTCTCGGCGCCGATGCTGAAGCGGATCTGCTCCCCCTCCAGTACATACCAGACGACCGTCTGGTGAATGCTGCCATCGGCGTTGAGCGTGCCGATGACCGCGTAGTGCCGTCCCTCGAGAAACTCCCGTTGCCGCTCCGTCAGAAGCATTGCCGCTCCCTCCATCCGGTCCTGAACGATGGACGCGCTGTATTGTACCCCGAAACGGTGGAGGGGCGTGGGGCAACCAGGTTGCGCCGCGCCCCTCCACCGGCCCGGAGGGGCGCCAACTGTGTCTCCGGCATGGGCGGAGAGAACCGAGGGGCCTCCGAATTGTGAACAAACGTACTACCGCGCCGCAATGCGTTAGATTGCCTGTTTCTTCACCGCAGAGGGGTTGACTTTAACCGTTGCATAATGCTATAGTAACAGCGGCAAAGTGAATGGGGTGCCACGTTCGCGTCCCTCCAAGGTGTGAGTCGAAATGGGGTTTGAGTTGTCAGGCTCGGCCCCATCTTCTTGCCAGCAACGACACACCCGGTTGGCGCGAAGGGCCTGAGCGATCCAGAACCCGCTCCGGCCCTATTACGTTCCCATCGTTCGCTACGCAGGATATTCGTATCCCGAAGGACAGAGTAGCGAGTTTTGGCAAGCAGCAGACCATTGTATTCAATGGAAAAGGCAGGAAACGCTTGACAGTGGGTGTATTATGTTAATTACACCGGGGCACGGCGCAGGGCCGTCAGGCGTGCCTGAGGACGAGGATGGTACCGCAGAAGAATGCATCCACACAGGAGTCGGGGCCGATGAGTGAGCAGTTGCTTGAGCTGGCGCGGCAGCGTGGTTTTGTGACCTACGGCGATATTCTTGAAGCCTATCCGCAACCGGAGCTGCACGTCACCGAGGTCGATCAGCTCTATGCTCGCCTGCAGGCGGAGGGCATCAAGGTGGTTGAGTCGGCCGCCGATGTTGAGCAGAACTCTGGCCACGGCGAAGAGGAATCACTCAGCGAATTGCCTGATCTCGCCGAGATCGCCTTCGATGATCCGGTGCGGATGTACCTCCAGGAGATCGGCCAGGTGCCCCTGCTGACCGCGGAGCAGGAGGTCGAACTGGCCCAGGCGATGGAAGCGGGCGATCTGGCCCGCCAGCGGCTCGAACGTGAGGAGTACGAGCATGGTCACGAGAAGGCCGTCCTCGAACGGGCCTTCGCCAGGGGCCAGGAGGCGCGCCAGCATCTGATCCAGGCCAATCTGCGTCTGGTGGTCTCGATCGCCAAGAAGTATACCTCCTATGGCCTGACCATGATGGATCTGGTCCAGGAAGGCAACATCGGCCTGATGCGCGCGGTTGAGAAGTTCGATTATAAGAAGGGCCATAAGTTCAGCACCTACGCTACCTGGTGGATCCGCCAGGCGATTACTCGCGCCATCGCCGACCAGAGCCGCACCATTCGCCTCCCCGTGCATATGGGCGAGGCGATCAGCCAGGTCAAGCGCACCAGCCATAAGCTCCAACAGTCGATGCAGCGCGAGCCGACGCCCGAAGAGATCGCCGAGGCTATGGGCATCAGCGCCGGTAAGGTGCGGCGCACCCTCGAGGCAAGTATGCATCCCCTCTCGCTCGAGATGCCGGTGGGCCAGGAGGGCGAGGGCCGCATGGGCGATTTTATCGAGGACGAGCGTATCTCCACCCCCGCTGAGGCTGCCGCTGCTTCGATGCTCCGCGAGCAGATCGAAGAAGTGCTCCAAAAGCTCCCCGAACGCGAGCGCAAGATTATTCAGTTGCGCTATGGCCTCAAAGATGGGCGCTACCGCACCCTTGAAGAGGTCGGCGTTGAGTTCGGCATCACCCGCGAACGCATTCGCCAGATCGAGGCCGTCGCCCTGCGTAAGCTGCGCCATCCCCATCTGGGCAAGAAGCTGCGCGGTTACCTCGATTGAGGCCTTCCTCAGGCATGGTTCCAACGCGATTGGCCGTTTCAAAACAGTCCCTTGCAGAGGGGTGTGGGGAAACCGGGTTTCCCCACACCCCCCCCGCGGGAGGGCCTCGGAGGGCACAGCCCTCCCAAATCCTCCCACTGGCTGAGGGGATGCGGCCTCTCCCCCCGCGCCGCGCCTGATGTACTTCAGGGCACAATGGTCCGGCTATGCCAACCCCTGGCCGCGCCCGCGCTGCTGGCCCTGCTGACGCTGGTCCTGCTCCTTGCCGGCGCACTGGTCGCTAACCCCGGTGTTGACCTGAGCGCCGCTGATCCGGCGGCGCGCCGGGTGCTGGTCCGCTTTCACGGCCTCGAGCGGAATGCAACCGACACGTACCGCTGGAGCGAGCCCCTCTCCGCCCTCGTGCTCTTCGGCTTCGATGGGCGCCCGGCGATCCTCAGCCTGCGCCTCGCCGCGCCCCGCCCCCCCCAGACCGCCCCGGTCGTGGTGCAGGTGCGGCGCGATGATCGGCCCCTGGGCGCCTTCGTAGCCGCCGGCGACTGGCGACGCTATCACTTGCTCACCCCGACCGATCCCATCGGCGAGAGCGCCCTGGTGCTGCAAACCAGCCCGTTCACGCCCCCCGGCGACCCCCGCGAGCTTGGCCTGGCCCTGAGCAGCGCACGCGCCACACCGGCCACGACCGGGCCGCTGGCGCCCCCCGCGCGGGCGCTGTACCTCCTCGCCCTGCCGCTCATCGGCTGGTTGCTGCTCACCCGCCTGGGGACGCCCGCACCCCTGGCGCTGGCGTGCGGCGCGCTGCTGGCCCTGCTGGCCGGCTGGGCCATGGCCTTCCCAACCGCCGCGGGCTACTGGCTGCCTACCCTCGGCTGGCCCTGGTGGCCGTTGCTGCCGTTGGCACTCCTGGCGGCCTGGCCCTGGCTCGGGGCCGGCCTGGCCGCCACCCGCGCCCGTCTTGCGCGCCGCCCTGCTATCGGCTGGGCCGGCCTGGCCGTGGCTCTGATCGCCCTCGGCCTGATGCGCCTCGGCCTGTCGCCGCTCCCGGGGATCGCCCTGCTCGTCGCCGGCGTGTGGGCAGGTCTCGCCCCGCTGGCCGGGCGCGCCGACACGCTCGCCGGGGAGCGCCTCACGCGCCGCTGGCCCCTCGCCCTGGCGCTGATCGTGCTGCTGGCCATCGGTTTGCGCTGCGTGAACCTGGATGGGCAGCCCGCAGGACTCTGGCGCGATGAGTCGCGCCACGGGTTGCAGGCGCTGCGGATCTGGAGCGATCCGGGCTACCGCCCGATCTACGTCGTCGTCGGGGCCGACCTGCCGGCGCTGCTCTTCTACCTGATGGCGCCGGTGGTGGGCCTGTTCGGCCCGCACGCCTGGAGCGCGCGCCTGGTAAGCGCCCTGGCCGGCGCCCTCACCCCGCTCGCGCTCTTCTGGGCCGCCGGCCCGCTCATCGGCCGGCGCGCGGCGCTCTTCGCCGCGGCGCTGGTGGCCTGGGCCTCCTGGAGCCTGAGTATGAGCCGCTGGGCCTTTCCCGCCACCCTCGACCATCTGCTGGTGCTGGGGGCGGTGGGCTTCCTCTGGCGTGGTCTCGCGCCCCCGGAGGAAGCACTCGGCGCGCCGCGCCGGGTGGCGTTCCTGGCGGCGGCGGGCGCGCTCGGCGGCCTCGCGGTGTACACCTACCACACCGGGCGCGTCGCGCCCCTGGCCCTGGCAACGGTGGCGGCGATCCGCCTGGGGGCCTCGGCGCCAGCGTGGCGGCGGGCGCTACCCGGTCTGGCCGTCGCGGCCCTGGCGGGCGCGTTGATCGTCGCGCCCCTGGCGCTGTACATTTTGAACGACCAGCAGGGCTACAACCGGCGGGTGGGCCGGGTCTCGGTGCTCGATAGCGGCAATCTGACCACCCGCGCGCCCGCGGGGCTGATCCTCGGCAATCTGGAGCGCTACCTGCTGATGTTCCACGTTCGCGGCGATTTCAACGGGCGCCACCACATGCCCGACGCGCCGATGCTCGACCCCGTGGCCGGGCTGTTGCTGGCCGCGGGCGCCGGTCTGGCCCTGCCGCTGATGCGGCGGCGCGCGGGCGTGGCCGCGGTCCTGGCCCTGGGGGCGATCTATCTGATCCCCGGCGTGTTCAGCGGCAACGCGCCCCACGCGATGCGCTCCCTGGGCACGCTGGCCCCGGCGGCCATGCTGGCCGGCCTGGGACTGGCGGCCCTGGCCCCGCCGGGACGCGCTGCCATCTGGGCGGTGGCCCTGCTGGCCAGTCTGAGTTTTAATGCCTGGCTCTACTTCGGCGTGATGCGCCTGGAGCCGCGGGTCTACCATGAGTTCGACATGGTGGAGACGGCGATGGGGCGCGTTGCGGCGGCCCCCGCGGCAAGCGCCGACGCCGAGCTGCGGAGCGTGCGGGTTCTGCTTCCCCAGGAGTGGTTGAGCGCCGACACGGTGCGCTTCCTGACCTGGGGCGCGCCGCCCGAGGCGTACACCGGGGCGCCCATCTCTGGCGACGGGCCGGCCCTGGTGCTGCTGCCGGGCGACGCCAGCCCCGCCGAACAGGCCGCCGCCCTGGATGCCCTCGGCCCCGCAGCCGTTCCGCTTGGCGCGCTCGCCACCTCCCCCGACGGGGCCCGAGCGCTGGTTCTGGCCTTTGCCCGCGGCGAGGCCGCGGTGAGGCTGGCGCGCAGCGCGCCCTGACAATTCCTGTCAGCGTTGCCCACATCCAGCCGTGGAAGAACGCGCAAGACGTTTCGTCACCCCCGCGGTAGCCCCACCTCTTGACGCCAGGCCGCGGGAGTGCTATACTCGCCGCAACCTTGTTTCAACTATCAAAACAAAGTTCCACTGAACGGAACAACGCCAGGGACGGCGCTTACTCTCCCCTGATTCGCCGGGTCATGGATGACATCAGCGTTGACGGGGCATATCCCCTACGAGTGGCGATGAGCGGTTCTCGTACGGTATATATGGAAGGAGGAACAGGCCGTGAGTGGCAAACTGTCGGCTGTCAAGAGACTCGTGGGGTTGCTGACCCTGGCTCTCATCACGGCGCTGGCCGGCTGTGGTGGCGCGCCAACCGGGCAGGCGCCCGCATCCCCCCCATCCGCAGCGACCGGACAAACTCCTGCAACCCCGCCGACTGCCGGGTCTTCTACCGCACCCACACGCATCAAGATCGGGGTCATTTACCCGCTGAGCGGCCCCCAGGCGCAGACGGGCAATGATATGAAGGCGGCCATCGAACTGGCGGTGGCAATTATCAACCAGGACATGGGTGATCTCCCGTTCGCCCTGGCCCCAGGCGCGGGCCTGCCCAATCTCGGCGGCGCGACCATCGAGGTCATCTTCGGCGACTCACAGGCGAAGGCTGACATTGGCCAGTCAGAGGCTGAGCGACTGCTTAACGAGGGCGTCGTGGCGCTCTACGGCGCATACAACAGCGCAGTGACCAAGACGGCGAGCAGCGTTGCCGAACGCGCCGGCATACCCTTTGTCAACGGGGCCTCATCGTCGCCGGATCTGACCGAGCGCGGCTACCGCTGGTTCTTCCGCACCTCCCCAACCGACCTCGATTTCTCACGGGTCATGTTTGCCTTCCTCAAAGAGTTTCAGGAGCGCGAGCGTATAACCCTCAACGGGGTCGCCCTGTTCTACGAAGACACCGACTTCGGGGTGAACAGCGCAACCGCGCAGCGGCGTTTCGCGGAGGAATATGGCATCCCAGTCCTGGGCGAAGTGAAGTATCGTTCAGGAAGCGCCGCACTGACCGGCGAGATCCAGCAGCTCAAGTCGTTCAACGCCGACGTGCTGCTACCGTCTTCATATGTCAACGATGCCATTCTGACCGTCAAGACGGCTCGGGAACTCGGTTTTGCGCCCAAGTTCATCATCGCCCAGAACGCCGGATATCTCGACAATGCCTTTCTGGAAACCAGCGGTGCTGATGCTGAGGGCATCCTCTCGCGCGCGGCCTATGCTGCGGACATCACGCAGGCCAAAGACCTGGCGGCGCGGATTGATCAGATGTATCAGCAAAACCATGATCGCCCGCTTACCGACGCGCCCGCGCGCGCCTTTACCGGGTTCATGGCCCTGGCCGAGGCAATCAATCGCGCCGGTTCGACCGATCCTGAGGCGATCCGCTCTGCGCTTGCCGCTACGGATATTCCCGCCGACCAGTTGATCATGCCCTGGCAAGGGATCAAGTTTGATGAGAAAGGACAGAACATCCTCGGTCAGGCTATCCTGGTGCAACGCCAGAATGGGAAATATGTGACGGTCTATCCCTTTGAGTTTGCCTCGGCGGAGGTGCAATTCCCGGGCGTGGCCTGGGCCAATCGGTGATCGCTGTCGCTCGCTCGCGGGAGGGTTTGGAAGGGCCAGGCCCTCCCAGGAACAATATCGCCTGGATGGCTGATACGCGATAGGTCAGCGACAGGGTTCGGCTCACCCATGCACCCGGTGGCGGCTCCGGGTGTGATTGGCAGAGCTGCGCCCGTAGAAAAACCATAAAGCTCGTCACCCCCTGTCTGTTCGCTACAACCGCACGCTGAGCCGGGGCGGCGCGGGAGCAGAGAAGCACCAGACGAACCTGCCATGGATGCCACGCTTGTACAGGCGCTATTATCAGGTATCTTGATCGGGATGATTTACGCTCTGATCGCCGCAGGACTCTCACTGATCTTCGGCTTGATGGAGATCGTCAACTTTGCCCACGGTGAGTTTCTGATGCTGGCAATGTTCAGTTCATTCTGGATGTGGGAACTGTGGCGGCTTGATCCCCTGGTAAGCCTACCCATCACGACAGCCTTGATGTTCGGCGTTGGCGTGCTGACCAACCGGCTGTTGGTTATGCGTGTGCTCAATGCCCCGGCCCTGGCACAGATCTTTGCCACGTTTGGTCTGGGGCTCTTTTTGCGCGCCAGCGCTCAGTATTTCTGGACGGCCGATTTTCGCTCGGTTCGCGATCCCCTGCTCTCCCAGATAGGTGGAGGGAGGATCGCGCTCGGTGAGCACGTGTTTATTGGGATGCCACAACTGGCAGCGGCGGTGATTGCCGCAGTCGCCTTTGCGTTGCTGGGCCTGTTCATAGGCCGGACGCGGCTCGGTCTGGCTCTGCAGGCTGTCGCTGAAGATCGCAGTACGGCGGCACTGATGGGAATCCCTGCCGGACGCATGTTCGATCTGGGGTGGGGCATTGCTGCGGCATGCGTCGGAGTTGCCGGGGCGGTTCTGGCCAGTTTCTACTACATCTATCCAAGTGTGGGCGTGATCTTCGCCCTGCTGGCCTACATTATTGTCGCGCTTGGCGGGTTCGGCAGCATCACGGGGGCGCTGGTCGCCGGTATCCTGGTGGGCCTGGTGGAAATCGTTGCGCCTCTAACATTGGGCATTCCACCGGCTTATAAGTACGCCCTGGTCTTCACGCTCTACCTGGTGGTTGTGTTGGTGCGGCCTCAAGGTCTGTTCGGGCGCTACTGAAAGATGTAACCATGCTCGACCGTCGCCTGCCTTCATCGCTCATGCTCACCATCCTTGTGATCATGGTCAGCATGACTCTGATAGCTCCATTGGTGATCGACAACAACGTGTTCCGCCATACCCTGATCCTGGTGTGCATCTATGCGGCGCTGGCCCAGGCGTGGAACATCCTGGGCGGCTTTGGCGGGCAGATTTCTCTGGGTAATGCGATTTTTTTTGGGGTCGGCGCCTATACCTCCTCCCTGTTGCTGGTGCGCGCCCAGATTTCGCCGTGGCTGGGCGCCATCGCAGGAATCGGGCTGGCAGTGTTTCTGGCTCTGCTGATCGGCTATCCGGTGTTCCGTCTCGCCGGTCATTACCTGGCGATTGCCACCATCGCCCTGGCAGAAATCGCCCTGGTGGTGTTTCAAAATCTGGAATTTGTGGGCGGCGCGGCAGGGATTTCGCTGCCAATTGTGCGCGACGCCCAGGGGCGCCCAACTGATTCATGGTGGATGATGCAGTTTAACAGCAGTAAATTGCCGTATATCTATCTGGCCCTGGGACTGCTGGGCCTGGTACAGATAGTGGCCACGGTGATCGACCGCTCCTGGATGGGGTACTACCTGCGGGCCATCAAGAATGATCAGACTGCCGCTGCGGCAATTGGCGTGCCAGTGGCGCGCTATAAACTGTTCGCGCTGCTGATCAGCGCGGCCTGTACGGCTCTGGCTGGCGCCCTGTATGCTCAATACCTGCTGTTTATTGATCCAGAAACCGTGTTTGGTCTGTCGCTCTCGGTGTTGATTGCCCTGGTAGCGATTCTGGGTGGCGCCGGTAGCCTCTGGGGCCCGCTCCTGGGCGCGGGGGTGCTGATTCCCCTTGCAGAAGTGACCCGCAGTCGGCTGGGTGGCCAGGGAACGGCGCTTGACCTGGTGATCTACGGGTTGCTCATCATGGTGATCGCCGTCTTTCAACCGGCAGGCCTCGCCGGTCTCGCCGAGCGATTCCGACCGCGGCCTCCAGCAACCGCGGCCCGTGTCCCTCCGGTAGACACACAGGCGGAAGAGAGCGCCCAGTTATGAGCTTGCTTGAGGTTACCGATCTGACCATGGTCTTTGGCGGTCTGGTTGCCAATGATCGGATTTCATTCACGCTGAATGAGGGTGAAATCCTGGGTATCATTGGGCCGAACGGCGCAGGCAAAACGACCCTCTTCGCCTGCATTGCCGGGTTCTTGCGCCCTACTCGCGGAAAGGTGCGGTTTGCCGGCGAAGACATTACAGGCATGCGCCCTGATCGCATCTGCCGGCGGGGTCTGGTGCGCACGTTTCAGATTGTGCGCGCGTTACCTGAACTCAGCGTCTTGCAAAACGTTATGGTCGGCGCGTTTCTACGCACACGCATCGTACAGAAAGCCCGGCGCATCGCTGAGGACGTGTTGACGTTTACCGGCCTTGAGACCCAGGCCCACACCTTGGGAAAGAATCTGACCATTGCTGAGAAGAAACGCCTCGAAGTAGCGCGCGCACTGGCAACCCAACCGCGATTGCTGATGCTCGATGAGGTGATGAGCGGGCTAAACGCGCAGGAGCGCCAGCAGGCAGTTGCCCTCGTGCGCGCTATCCGGCAACGAGGGATTTCCATTTTGCTCATCGAACATATTATGGATGTTTTGTTGCCTTTATCGGATCGGGTTCTGGTGCTAAACTACGGCAAAAAGATCGCTGAAGGAACACCCGATAGCATCACGCGCAATCCAGCAGTGATTGCGGCGTACCTGGGGAGCGGTTATGCCAGCCAGTCCTGAGCGCGCTGGTGCGCCGTTGTTGGCCGTGGAGGATCTGAGAGTCAGCTACGGTGGGGTTCCAGCGCTTCATGGAATATCATTCGAGGTGTACCCGGGTGAGGTTGTGGCGCTAGTTGGGGCCAATGGCGCCGGCAAGTCTACGACCTTGCGGGCGATCAGCGGCCTGGTCGCCGTTGATAGCGGCTCGATCCGCCTGGATGCTCATCACCTCAACGCTATGCCGCCCCACGCCATTGCAGCCCTGGGTATCGCGCACGTTCCTGAGGGGCGCCGCATCTTCAGCCGGCTCACCGTTCTCCAGAACTTGCTCCTTGGATCGTATCCACGGACAGCCCGAGCCGTCGAGCAGCAAACGCTGGAAGATGTGCTAACCTTGTTTCCGCGTCTCCGTGAACGTCTTACCCAGTCTGCCGGCACGCTTTCGGGCGGCGAGCAACAGATGCTGGCTATCGGGCGCGGGTTGATGCTGCGCCCACGCCTGTTGATGCTTGATGAGCCGAGCCTCGGTCTGGCCCCCCTGGTGGTTGAGGGGATTTTCGACGTGGTGCGCACCTTGAGCGCAAACGGCATGACGATTTTGCTTATTGAGCAAAATGTGCGCGAGACGCTGATGTTGGCCCATCGCGCCTATGTGCTCCAGGTGGGTCAGATTGTTGCCGCAGGCGTAGGCTCCGATTTGCTTGCGTCCGATATGGTGCGCCGCGCCTACCTGGGATTGTAAGGTCCTGGGAAATCCTTGAAGGGGTCAATGACTGCGTATGTCTGATGATCAGATAGTCTGTCCGCGTCGGGAAATGCATCCGACGGCGATCCGCGCTGCTATTCGCAGCGGCGCCTGGCGCGGCCCAACCGCGCACCTGGCGCCTGGCTATGTGCAGGCCAACCTGGTAGTGTTGCCCGCCGATGAGGCAGCCGCTTTTCAGTTGTTCTGCGAGCGCAATCCGCAGGCCTGCCCACTGCTGGCAGTGTTGCCGCCTGGTGATCCACATGTGCCGCGGAGCCTGGCTGCTGATGCCGATGTGCGTTTTGACATCCCACGCTATCGCGTTTATCATGAAGGCCAATTCGTCGCAGAGGTTGAGGATCTAAGTGATCTCTGGCGCGATGATCTGATCGCATTTTTGCTCGGTTGCTCGTTCGGCTTTGATGGGGCGCTGCTGGCCGCCGGCCTGCCGGTGCGCCACGTTGAACAGGGACGCAATGTGCCGATGTTTCGCACGACGCGTCCGTGTGTTCCGGCCGGGCCATTCCGTGGCAACCTGGTGGTTACCTATCGCCCGATGCCGGCAACCCTGGTTGCCCAGGCAGCAGCCATAAGCGCTCGCTATCCTCTGCTCCACGGCGCCCCCATCCAGATCGGTGATCCTGAGTCGTTAGGTATTGCCGATTTGAAGCAACCGGACTGGGGGGAGCCGGTGGTTGCCCTCCCCGGCGACGTGCCAATGTTCTGGGCCTGTGGTGTAACTCCCCAGGCTGTGGCTCTGCAGAGTCGCATCCCTTTGATGATAACCCACGCTCCCGGCCATATGCTGGTGGCCGATGTGCCTGTCTCAGCGCTCGCAGCGCCGCATCCCTTGCCGCCGGTTCAACTATGACAACACCCCTGGACGATCGCCATAGCCGCCTGTTACAGCGCGGTCTGGATATCCTGGAGTTTCTTGCCGCGCAAGATCATCCGATTGGCATCCGTGAACTTGCCCAACAGGTCGAGTTAAGTCCTAGCACGTGCTACCGCCTGCTACAGATTTTGCGGGAGCGCGGATATGTGTGTCAGGATGCGCTCACACGCCTATGGACGCTCGGGTTGAAACCGCTCGAGTTGGGGATGCGCCAATTGAACCACGCGGGGTTGCCCTCAGTTGCCCGCCCACACCTGGTTGAACTGATGCGGGCAACCCACGAAACGGTGTTTCTGGGGGTGCGTGATGGTGATTATGTCGTTTATATCGATGCCATCCTCAGCGAACAGGCTATTCGCACCGATGTGACCCTTGGGTCACGCTGGCCGCTGCACAGCGGCGCCCTGGGGAAGGTGCTCCTCAGCGCTTTATCCGAAGATGATATCGAACGCATCCTTGCTGGTCCATTGCAGGCGTTTACCCCATCAACGATTGTTGATCCCCAATGCCTGCGGATCGAGATCGCCCAGACTCGCGCCCGCGGATATGCGCTTAATCACGGCGAAACCGTAACCGGGATCTTCTGCGCCGCCGCTCCCCTCTATGACCGCAGTGGTCAGGTGGTTGCCGCAATTGGCGCGGCCGGCCCCGAGGAGCGGATCGGCGCCGCCAACGTCCCTCACTTTGTCGAACTGGTGCGCGCAACGGCGCAACGGATCTCGGCCCACCTCGGGCATATCGCATGAGACGCCTGCGCGGCTGTGCCGCACATCTGCCATAAGCCGCCGCTCCGGCAGACGATGACCTCTGTTCCCACCACCCCCTGGCGCCTGCTGCCCTACAGCGAACATCCGCCGGAGATCGAACTGGCCGCCGCCGAGGCGCTGCTGGCCGGTCTGGCCCCCGCGCCGCGCCCGGCGCTGCGCTGGTACGGCGCCCGCCACACGGCCCTGGTGATCGGCTCCGGCCAGCGCCTCGCCGACGTGGATGCGCCGGCCCTGGCGGCGGCGGGCGTCACGCTGCACCGCCGCGCCTCCGGCGGCGCGGCGGTGCTGTTCGCGCCGGGTTTGTTGATGCAGGACATCGCCCTGCCCACCGATCACCCGCTGCACCAGCAGGATGTCAGCGAGTCGTACCGCTGGCTCGGCGAGGTGTGGGTCGCCGCGCTGCGCGAGCTTGGCCTTGCCCCGCGGCTGGTCAGCATCCCTGAGGCCCGCGCCGACGCGCGGACCCTCGATCCCCTGGCTCGCCTGGCCTGCTTCGGCGGACGGTCGCCCTACGAAGTGCTGGCCGAAGAGCGGAAAGTGGTGGGTTTCTCGCAGATCCGCCGGCGCCCCGGCGCCCTGTTGCAGGTGGGGCTCTACACCCGCTGGCCGGGCCGCGAACTGGCGGCGCTGCTGCGCCTGCCCCCCGCCGAGCGTGAGCGCCTGGCGACGCTCCTGGATGGGCGGGTCGCCGGGCTGGCCGATCTGCTGCCCGCGCCGCCCCCACCGGAGCGTATCATGGCCGCCTTCGCCCGCGCCCTGGTCGGGCGGTACGGTGTGGTCCTCGCTCCCGCGGATTGGCGCGAAGATGAACTGGCCGCTGCCGCCGCCGCGCGGGCGCGCTACGCGCCCATAGCGTAGGTAGGCCGAGGCATCGGCAGAGCCAGAGCGTCGGCCCAACCCGCAACCGTACCTGTTCACACCTGGCGTAACATACGCGCCTGTGAGCGAGGGCGTTTCGCCCCCTTCGCTTCTCCGCGGGCAAGATGGTCTTTGAAAAAATAATCCGGTATAGCCCGCGCCGGTGGGCTTCGCATCCCGTAGCCGAGGGCTTTAGCCCGACGGCTAGACTGGCATAGCGGATGAATTTTTCAAAGACCATGATGCCCGCGCTCCCAGGAGAACTGTGAACACGTACCCCGCAACCTTCCCGACACGCTGATCGTCGTAAGAGGCAGAGCGGTTCGTGTTTTAGATTTTGGATTTTAGATTTTAGGCAAGTTTCAAACGCACGTGACAGTTTGCCTCGACACGGAACCACGGGGGAGGTTGTGGAGGGGCCTGGTCCCTCCACGGCCACCCCGGTGGTCTGGGGGCGACAGGAGAGGATGACGGAGCAATGACAACGGTAGTACGTCAGGAGCGCGGGGTGAACCTGATTCTTCGCGCGATCTATTTTCTGGTGTTCGGATTGTGGTTCAGCGCGATCTGGGCCACCGTGGCCTGGGTGCTCTGCGTAACGATCATTGGACTGCCGCTGGGCCTGTGGATGCTCAACCGTCTGCCGCAGGTCACCACGTTGCGTCCGCAACGGGGCGACCTGCTGGTGAGCGCTACCGGTGAGATCTACCGGAAGGACATTCCACAGCGGCCCTTCCTGGTGCGGGCGCTGTGGTTCCTGCTGGTGGGATGGTGGCTGAGCGCGGTGTGGCTCTCGATCGCCTGGGCGCTCTCGGCGGTGATTATCGGCTTGCCGATCAGCTTCTGGATGTTCGACCAGGTGCCGGCGATCATCACTCTGGCCCGAACCTAGCGCCTCCCGCAGGCAAGCCAGAGGCACGGGCCCGGGTGCGCGGCCTCCGGCCCGCATCCGCGCGGGGGCTGCGCCCATCCCATACCCTCCCGCCTCCCGCGGAGGGTATGTTCACCTCAGCCCTCCATGCGGCTCCGCCGCACCACGCCGCAATGAAAAGAAGATTGTTCTTGGGAGGGCGCAGCCCTCCCAAACCCTCCCGCGGGCGGGGGCCTGGGTGCGCGGGCCTCTGGCCCGCGTCCGCTGAGGGATGGGGAAACCCGGTTTCCCCACACCCCTCGCCGAGGGCTTATGTTCACGTTAGCCCTCCATGCGGCTCCGCCGCACCACGCCGCGATGCACATGACCTGGGAGCGCGGGCGTCCCGCCCGCACCACGGCTCCGCGGGCACGGCGCCGGCCCCCTCCCGGACCCTACCCCACCGGGGGCGGGCACCCGGCTCCTCCCCCCAGCGGGGGGAGGCTGGGAGGGGGGCTGCACGCGGCGAACGATGGTCACCTCAGCCGTCTATGCGGCTCCGCCGCACACGAACAGGATGAACATAGGTTCTTCTTGGGAGGGCGCAGCCCTCCCAGACCCTCCCGCGGGCGGAGGTATGGGGAAACCCGGTTTCCCCATCCCCCTGCTTGCGGACGGCGCCCGTCCAGGCGCGTCCTGCAATAGTGTATAATCTGCGTAGCGCCTGGCTACATGCTTGCAAGCCGGGGAAACCTGGTTGCCCCACCCACCTCCAACCATGAGGTGTCGGACCGATAGGCTATCGCGGCCCTGCGCGCCCCGGGAGGTGCCATGCGTCACTACGCCCGTCTGATCGGGCTTGCCGCCTGTCTGTTGGTACTGCTGACCACGTGCAGTCTCCCCTTTGCCAGCGGGCGCCAGTTGCGCATTGCCGCCTTCGTCGCCGCCCCAACCACCGTCCCCGGTCCCACTGTCTTACCCACCGTCACCCCCGCGTCGGGGCCGGCCGCGACTCCGGCCCTGGAGCCGCCCGCGGCCCCGCCACTGGCCGCGGTGCTGGCCCCGGCCCGCACCGGCGATGGCGCGCCCCTCCCATCGGACCTGATCGCCCGCGCCGCACAGATGGACGCCTACATGGCTTCGCTAGCCCAGCAAGGCGCGTTCAGCGGCTCGGTGCTGGTGGCGGCCAGGGGTCGCGTCCTGCTGAGCCGGGGCTATGGCATGGCCAACCGCGAGGAGGGCATCGCCGCGACCGCGAGCACCCGCTACCGCCTGGCCTCGGTGAGCAAACCGCTGACGGCCCTCGGCGTGCTGCGCCTGGCGGCGGCCGGGAAGCTGGATCTTGACGCTTCGGTCTGCGCGTACCTTGCTGCCTGCCCTCCGGCCTGGGGGCCGATTACGGTGGCCCATCTCCTCAGCCACTCCTCGGGCCTGGCAAACTACACCGATTTTGTCGGGTTCGCCGATGTAGAGCAATCGCCCTCCTCGCCCGAGCAGATCATTTCCCGTTTTCGCGATCTGCCGCTCGGCTTCGTTCCCGGTGCGCTGTACCACTACAGCAATTCGAACTACGTGGTCCTGGGCCGATTGATCGAACAGGTCGCTGGCGTGAGCTACGAGGAGTTTCTGCGTCGCGAGTTGTTTCAGCCCCTGGGTATGCAGGATACGGGTCTCGACCCCGGCGACTTTGGCCCGCTCAACGGGACGCGTGGCTATGCCGGGGGGCAACTGGATATCCCCCTCGATGTGAGCAACCTCTTCGCTGCCGGGGATCTGTATTCCAGCGTCGAGGATCTCTTCAAACTGGCCCAGGCCCTCGACGCCGGCAGGCTGCTGCCACCCGACCTGGCGGCGCGCATGACCACACCCGGCCATGGCGGCTATGGCCTGGGCTGGAAGATCGAGCAGCGGGGGCCGCACCGCCTGGTCTACCACCCCGGCTCGATGAGCGGCGCCGCCACCTGGTTCGGGCGCTATCCCGACCAGGGAGTGACGGTGATTGTGCTGAGCAACGAGTACTACGCCAATGTCTACGCCATCGCCGATTACCTGGCAGGGCAGGTGTTGGGATCGTGACTCAGGTTCCCAGCAAGCGCGAGTAGAGCGCCTTGAACCCCCCGCCGAGCTGGTCGTACCCGAAGCTGGCCACCACCTTTGCGCGCCCGTGCTCGCCGAAGCGGCGGCGCAGCGCCGGGTCCTCACCCAGCACCCGCACCTTCTCGGCGTAGCCGGCCACATCGTCGCGGGCTACCAGGAAGCCGTTCAGCCCATCGTCCACCACTTCCGGCAGGGCCGAGGCATTGGTGGTGACCACAGGCCGGCCGCAGGCCAGGGCCTCGGCGGGGGCGATGCCGAACCCTTCCAGGCGCGAGGGGAAGAGCAGCAGGTCGCAACTCTGGTACGCCGCTACCAACCCCGCCCGGTCGGGTGAGCCGATGGGGATCATGCGCGGGTGCGGCCGCCCCTTATCGCGCCCCTGAAAGCCGCCGGTGTAGTAGAGGACATAGTCCGGCGGCAACCGGTCCATAATCGCTGGCAACAGATCGAAGCCCTTGCGCCGGGTGCGGTTCCCCACGAAGAGCAGCCTGACCCGCGCCGCTGAGGGCGGCAAGCCATCGTCGCGGCGCGCCAGCCCCGGCGTGGGCACGAACACGTCGGTGTCAATGCCGTCGAAAATGATAATGCTATCGGCGCGCCCATAGGTGCGCTCGACCTGTTGCTGGGTGAAGCGGCTCACGCAGACCACGGCGTCGGCGTAGGCGATCGAGAGGCCATCGTAGCGCGCCTCGACCAGATGGTAGAACAGGCGTTGCGCGAAGGAGCTGTAGGGCCGCAGGTCGGGATCGGTGGTCAGATGATGCACCGTCGTGACCACCGGCAGCCCGGTTACCCCGAAGCTGAAGGCCACCCGCGAGCGCCCCTGGAGGAGATCGAAGCCGCGCCACCAGCCCGCTGGCATGGCTCTGGGGATGAGCATCGGCAGAAAGTTGTAGATCTCGGGCAGGCGCAACAGCTCCGGATGCAGCCCGGCTGCCCGCACGGCGCGCGTAATGTTCTGAATGCCGAAGTCAACCCCACCCCGGCCTACCGGCGAGATGTACAGAGGGCGGATCGTCATGGCCGTGTACCGTGTGGGCGGAGGTGGGAGCGTGCCCCCAACGCTCCTCCGCACCCCATCCGGGCGCTGATCCTCACCTTCCCCCAGCCAGAGATCTCAGAAAAAATCCGAACTAAACGGGGCCAGCCCGGCAAACGCTCGTTCGGCCAGGTCGAGGGCCTCGCGCTTGCGCGCTTCGAGCACGCCAAAGGCGGCCTGCACCCGCAGCGGAAGGATCTCCAGTTGCGCCGCCAGGGTCTCGCCCACGAACACGCCGCGCAGCCGCGCCAGCCGATCCGCCGTAACATCGGTCGAGACGAAGTTGACGTAGTTGGCGGGGAAGGCGTAACGTTCCAGCGCGGTGAACTGGTCGAGATCCCCCTCGCTGAGCGGGCGGTAGGTCAGCACGATGGACACCCCGGTTTTTCTACCACAAGAAAATAGCTGCCGCAGCGCATCCAGCCAAACAACCAGAGGTCCAGTTCCATCACCAGGGTGACGGCCAGCAGCGCCAGGTGGACGGGACCGCCGGGGCGCAGGTGCCGGCGGAGGCGTTGCCGGGCGCGGATCTCGCGAACGACGCCGTTGGAGGTGGCAGGCGTTGCCGGGTCGCGTGGCGCTTGCGCGGCCGGCGGCCCGCCCCGTGGCGCCGGCGCGCGGCCCAGGGCGGCCTCGCCGAGTTTCATCAGCACGTGCTCGACGAAGGTGGTGAACAGGCTGTTCCAGAACACCACCTTCACCGGCCGCAGGCCGGCGCGTTCAAAGGCGGCCAGCACGTCCTCCCATGTTTCCAGGGCCTTCACATGGTCGGACTTGCGGCGGGCTTCGCGGGAGAAATCGTACCATCCCGCGCGCACGAACACACGCCCCAGGCGCCGGCTGAGGTCAATCACCGGCTGGATGGGCGACCGCTCGCGGGTATTCGAGAAGGCCAGCATGCGCCCGCCGGGGCGCAACACGCGGGCGCTCTCGGCCAGGTACTGGTCAATGACCTCCAGGGGAAAGTGTTCCAGAATGTCGATGGCGAACAGCTTATCAAACGAATTGTCGGCGAAGGGCAGGCTGCGCGAGTCGGCCCGGGCAAGGGCCACCTGTTCGAGGGCCTGGTCGGCAAAGAGCGTGGCCGGATCGCTGCCGATCATCAGGCGCACCCGGCGGGCGTTCCAGACGGCGTGTCTGGCCGTGCCGCAGCCATTATCGAGGGCCACATCGGTGGGCCGGAAACGCAGGAGCCGCCGCAGCGCCCGGTCGCGCACGCCGGCGGCGAGGAGCGGCGGGGCCAGTTCGCGGTAGTCCAGTTCCTCGGCCAGTTCCGCCTCATCGGTGACGTACTTCGAGACGTAGCCGTAGGCGACGTTCTGGGGCATCAGGTCAATATAGCCATGACGAAAGGGGTAAGCGGCGCCGCACCGTCCGCAGTGGACGCCGTCATCCATAACATAGAGGTCGCGTGAGCGGCAGGTCGGGCACTGCAGCAGCGAAAAGAGTTCGCGGGGGATCATGCCAGGAACTTTCGTTCCACGTCACGGGCCAGGAGAACGTCGAAGAGCAGCAGGAACACCCCCTGCACGGTGATGCCCACGCCCATGCCCCGGCGATCGGGCCGGTCGGCGAAACGGAGCGCGGTGAACAGCCCCGCGACGATGTACAGCACATCCAGCCCCGCGTTGAACAGCAGCAGGCCCCGAAAACGCTCGGCCTCGTGGGTCGCGGCGGACTCGTCGAGGGAGTGTTCGGCCAGGGCCTCGGCTTTCAGCAGCGCCCTGCGTCGCCCGGCCATGGCCAGGAGCACGTCGATCACCCCCCAGGCCGCCGCCTGCAGCCCGAAGTGGCGGGTGAAGCCTCCAAATGGCAGCATGAGCGCGCCCAGGAGGCTGCTGCCGATGCCCCAGAAGAGCAGAGGCTGCAAGGCGCGGCGCTGGTAGACAAAGAAGTTGTGAGACATGGCTTTGCAGGTCTTGCTGATACGGTCACGGCACTTCGTCGCGGCTACGCCGCACCCCGACGGGATTCAACAAGGTTGTTCCTGGGAGGGCGCAGCCTTCCCACACCCTCCTACCGGGTGAGGGGTATGGGGAAACCTGGT
>DAOTYR010000547.1:0-22543 GCA_034434655.1 Chloroflexaceae bacterium | reverse complement strand
CCACCTCGCGCCTCCGCGGGCGCGCTGCCCCCGCCCCAGGGAATTAAGGTGCGCTCTTACCCCGAATCGGGTTACCCCTCCACCGGCCAGATCCGGACCTGGCTCAGACCGATATCCACCAGCCAGCGCCCGTCCGGGCTGAACATGAGCCCGTGAAGCCGGATCGGACTGCCGCTGAGGACGCGCTCCCGTTTGCCGGTGGCAAGGTCGCGCAATGCGATGGGGTGGCGCGGTGGTTCGCCGCTCAGGGTCAGGCTGTCGTGCGGCGGGTAGCGATCCGGGGTCGCCAACCAGCGCCCATCCGGGCTGATGGCGACCACCATGCCCCGGGCGCGGATCAGGTCATGATCAGGATTCGGGACGCTCATGGCGCGTGGTTCTTTGAACGTTTGTTCGTGAACCAGCCGCCACGTGTCGGTTGCATAGGTGCGTATCGTTGCCCCTCCGACGCTCAGCAGCGCGCCGTCGGGGCTGAAGGCCAGGCTCTCCGATGGCCCGCGCTGCAGCGCCTGGACGACCTCCTGGCGCTCCACGTCGATCAACCAGACCCCGCGCGGCGCCGTGGCTACGACCAGGTGGCGCCCCTCAGGACTGAAGGCCAGCGGGCCGGCAACCGTCGCCTCCGGGTCGTCAACGCGGATCGCGCCGATCCGCTGTTGCGTCGCCACGTCCCAGAGTTGCACTTCTGGCCCATTCGGGAAACGTTGCTCCGTCACTGCCAGCACATACCCATCGGGGGAAAACATAATGCTCATCGCAGCGATAGAGGACTCCATGGGCCAGCACGTCAGGGTTCCCCGCAGGAGCCCCCCCTCGGTCGCGTAGAGCCGGACAGCGCCCCGACTGCCGATGGCCAGCGTCGCGCCGTCGGGACTTACCGCGAGATAGCCGTGGTCGGGAATGGAGTGGAGGGCCCGCTCATCGGGGAAGCTATAGATGGTGATCTGTTCATCGCTGGCCACCGCCAGCCGGCCGTCGGGCAAAAATGCCGCCGATCGCACTGCCGGGAACTCCCAGATATGCGCCGGTTGCACTTCGCGTATGCCCCAGAACATCGTTCCTCCCGCCAGAAAACAGAGCGCTACCAACGCTATGATCCCCATGGCAGCAATGCCGATAAGAAGCGAACGTCGTCGCATACGGGCTGTCTTTCCAGGAGCCAGTTGCCGTTCCATTGCCAGAACCAACCCCTTGCACATGAGCTTCCTCGCCCCCCTCCCAACCTCTCCCCGCTGGGGGGAGCAGCCGCACTCCGCTTCCAGCGGGAGAGGGGGCGATCACCGTATGTGTTGTTGCTGGAACAAGCATACCATTGTATGTTGAATGGTGCATCCCCGTTGTCGAGGGGTGAAGGTGCGGACCGGCCTGGCAAGCGAATGTGAAGCGCGCCTGACATCTCAAGCGGGAAGTCTGGTATGATAGGCGGCAGAAGCCGCATTAGTCCGGATGTTCTGTCCGCCCTTAAACTTCCCCCTCCGGGGAGAGGAGGCGGACGCTCTCCGCCAACGGGTTGAAGGCATGATCCCCACTGATGCCGCCGCTACCCGGCTCGCCGCCCAGGAGCACATCACGTTCGCCCTGCTCTTCGGCTCGTTCGCCAGAGAGCAGGCCGGCCCGTTGAGCGACGTGGATATCGGCATCTACGTGTCGCGCCCGCTCGACCTGCTGGAGATCGGCCGGTTGACGGCGGAACTGGAGCGCGTCCTGGGGCGGCAGGTGGACCTGCTCGTCCTCAATGACGCCTTGCAACACAACCCGGCCCTGGCGTACTATGCCGTCGCCGAGGGTGTGGTGCTCTTCTGCCGCGATCAGGAGGCCTGGATGGATTTCAAAACCCGGGTCTTTCTGGCCTATCTCGATACCGCGTTCCTGCGGACGCTGGTTGCCCGCGTCTTCCGGGAACGCCTGGAGGCGGGGCGATCAGGACAGGGGGAGACATAGGATGCGCGAGCGGTTGGCGCGTCTGGACGCCTGCGTCGGCGAACTCCGGCGCTTTGGGGAGCGCTTCGCCAGCGACGATGTGCGCCGTGACCGGCATCTGGAGTGGGCGCTGCGGTATGGCCTGTTTGAGGCGATCCAGATCGTCATTGATCTGAGTTGCCACTTCCGCCGGTTTATCGCACAGGTTCAACGTTATGTCTAGTCAAGAGGAGCGGTAGGGGCGAAGCCTTCCATATCCCTCCCCATTCAAACAGGGCGCGGGGCAACCAGGTTGCCCCGCGCCCTCGCGCTTACTTCTCCCAGCCGGCCCCGGGCACCCAGCGGGTCGCGCCGGCCCCCTCGGGGTCGAGGGCGAAGAGCCGCAGCCAGCCGTTCTCCACCAGGTTGCGCACGACAGCGTGGTGCTGCATCACCGCCTCGATGCGTTCGCGCGGGGCCTCGACCACCACCTGAAGGCGCAGCGGCTCGTGGTACCAGCGCCCATCCGGCCCTTGCACCGACTGCAGCGCCAGACCCGTCCGCAGGTCGCCGCCGTTGCCCAGCACCACGCCCAGCGTCCCCACCCGGTTGTGGATGGTCTTGGTCCCGCAGCCGAAGTGGGCGTTGTCCACGGTGGAGCCGAAGTACTGCAGGTTGATCCACGAGGCCACCACCACCGGCGCAGTGAGGATCAGGGTCAGGATGGAGTTATCGGGGTCGGTGGTCCAGTCATACTCGTGGAGGAAAGCGCGGCCCTCCAGACACACGCCGCGGGTGCGGGCGCGCCGCGCCGCGATGAACGCGGCGTTGCGCGCCAGGGCCCACTCGGGGCGCACCTCCGACCAGTCGCGGGCGCGGCGGCGGATGCGGCGGCTAATCAGCTCCGGGTCGCCCTGGCCGATGCCGAGAGCCTGGGCGCGTTCCAGGCGCGTGGCGACTGCCGCCGCGCTCAGCCAGGCGCGCAACTGCTTCAGGTCGGCCTGGTGGCTGGCGGGGAGGCTGCCCGTGTCGAGCAGTCGCACCTCGTCGGTGCTGGTATCATGGACGCCGGCGACGAAGTACGTGTCCTCCGGCACGGCGAAGCCGCGCTCCGGCAACCGCGCCCGCACCTGGGGGTCGTTCAGCACGGCGGCGGCGATGCGGGCGTTGAGCGCCCCGCCGTGCCCGCCGCAGGCTCCGCAGTCCAGACCGGCCTGGTGGGGGTTGTTCTCGCTGCAGCCCTCGTGACCGGCTAGAAGGACAAGGCGACCGTAGCGCTGGCGCAGGCCCATGTTCTTGAGGATCAGCGCCGCCATGTCGCAGCGTTGCTCCACGGTGAGGCCGCTCACCCCATCAGGGTCGAGGATGAAGGCAATCTGCCCCTCGTCCTCGCGCGGCGCGGTCAGCCGGGTAAGGGCGTCGCCGACGAGGCCCATGGCGTAGCCCAGGCCCAGCGTCTCGACGAAGGCGAACGCCGAGGACGGAGCGGTGGTCAGTTTCTTCAGCGCGCCGCGGCCTTCCCAGGCCGGCGCGGGCGACTGGGCGCGAATGTGCACAGCCGGCTTGAGCAGCACCGGGCAGCGGGCGCTCGACCCGGCGGGGGTCTGCCAGTCGAGGAAGACGGCGAAGAAGCCGGCGAAGCCGAGGGTTTCGATGGCGGGCGATTGCGCCTCCAGGTGGCGGCGCAGGATCTCCGAGCGCACATCAATGCAGAAGACCGCCTGTACCGCCGGGCGCGTGGCGGGTGGCGCCGGCGGGGGCTGCAGGGCGCCCAGCATGCGCCGGGCATAGCCGTTCTCCAGGGCCTCCTGGAAGATCGCCCGCACCGATTCATCTTCGATGCTCGGCGCATCGGCGGGAGCAATGGCATGATCAGCCGTGCGTGGCTCCATCCGCGCCAGCGCCCCATCGGTGCAGACGCGGATGGCCAGCAGGTCGAGCAACGGCCCGGCCTCGCTGTCGCCGGCGGCCCAGACCTCGCGGCGCAGGTAGGAGGCCCAGCCGAAGATGCCGCCCAGCAGCCGGTAGAGGTAGGCCTGGCGCTCCTCGGGGCTGACCTGCAGATCGGCCAGCACGCTCTCGATGGCCGCCAGGGGCTCGGCGGGCAATCGGGACACCCAGGCGCGCCAGCCGCGCAAGCCGCGGATCTCCAGTGAGCGATCCACGCGGGCCGCCTCGCGCCAGGAGGCGTACAACCCTATTGGCTGCGGGGCGCGCCCCCAGGTTGGCCCGTCGGCGGGGATCTGCGCCGCGCACCAGGTCGCGGCGTAGCGAATGGCGCGCTCGTTCCAGTGCGTGCCATGCGCCCGGTCGTACCGCTCGGCGAAGGTCAGCACCACCCCCGCCCGGCGCATCGGCGGCGGCGCCGTGCCGTCGAGGATCGCCGCGAGCAGCGCGGGGTCCTGATCGGCTCGTTGCGCGGCCAGTTCCAGATCGGCCCTGGTGAAGGCCCCGGCGCGCCAGCGCTCGCGGTAATAGGCGATGTCCGGCAGCACCCGCGCTCCCAACCCGTCGCGGATCTGGCGAGCGGCCTCGTCAATCGGCTGCCCGGCAAAACCCAGGAAGGGGTTCACGGCCACGTAATTCTCCAGATCCCACAGCGGCGGAATGCGCCGGCACACGGTCAGAACATCCTCTAGCACCGACGGCGCGACGTAATCGATCTGCGCGGTATCAACCAGCTTCAGCACACGCGGCTCCTTTCAAGTTCAAGTGATGAGCGATGCGCACAGGTGTCTGTCCGGCCGCTGCGGCATTACATCTGCCGGGCATCAGGCCACGCCGGAGCGCCCCACACCCGCTCGACCAGGCGATCGGCAATGGCGCCGAGGTAAAAGCCGTGCAGGGCGTGGACATAGAAGGCCCGTCCGGCGGCCGTGCGGCCCAGGGCCGGCAGCAGCCCGTAGACGATCCCCAGGATGAGGAAGACCGCCACCGGAATGACCGCCGCGATCCAGGCCAGGGGGCCGGCAGGCGTGGGCAGGTCGCCGAAGACGGGAGCAAAGAACTGCGCCGCGCCTTCGTAAAGGCCGAAGGCAAGCGCGGCTGCCGCCAGCGTTCCGGCCAGGGCCGCCAGGGTCGGCGCGAGAGGGCCGGCAGCCGGCGAGCGCGGGGCCTGGAAGCAGGCCACCCAGAGCTGGCCGATCGCCAGGGCCAGGATGGCCGCGAGGGCCAGTTTGCCGGGCGACTGGAAGGGGTCGAAGCCGGTGATGATACTGGCCAGGGCCAGGGCGGGAACGGCGGCCAGCGTGCCGATCACCGCCAGCAGCACCGCCTGGCCGGGAGCCAGTTTGGGCGCGGGCGCCGCGCGCCGGGGCAGATCGCCGGTGCGGAGGAACGCCCAGGCCTTGTAACACCCATGCCCGACCAGGTGGAGGATCGCCGCGGGGAAGGCCGCCAGCCCGATCTGCACCATCATAAAGCCCATCTGACCAACGGTGGACCAGGCCAGGGTGCGCTTCACATTGGTCTGGGCCCACATCGCCAGCATGCCCAGGGCCGCGGTCAGCGTTCCCACCACCACCAGGTTGAGCAGGGCCAGCGGCGACTGGACGATCAACGGCGCGAAGTGGAGCAGCAGCACGCCCCCGCCGTTGATGATCCCCGCGTGCATCAGCGCCGAGACCGGCGTGGGCGCCTCCATCGTCTCGGGGAGCCAGCTATGGAAGGGGAACTGGGCCGACTTGGTGAGCGCCCCGGTCACCACGAGCACGGCGACCACATCGAGGGCCAGGGGCCAGGTCACCGGGTCGCTGAGGCGCGCCAGGAACACATTCAGATCGAAGGTGCCCCACTGCCAGAAAATGATCGCGATGGCGGCAATGAGGGCCACATCGCCGAGCCGGCTGATCAGGAACTTCTTCCGCGCGGGAGGGATAGCCTCGTACCGGTCACGGTAGTAGGTCAGGAGTTGATGCAGGCCCAGGCTGGTAAGCAGCCAGGCGACGAACAGTACGATCAGGTGCGTGGCGAAGACGAAGGTATAGGCCACCAGCACCGTGAAAGCCAGCCAGCGGAGGAAGCTCCGCTGCCGGGGTTCGCCATCGAGGTAGCGCAGGGCGAAGCGGTAGACCACCACGCCCACCATAGCCACAAGCAGGCCAAGCGTGGCGCTCAGGCGGTCGAGGGTCAGTCCGGCGAAGGTCTGCGGCTGCGGGTTGAGCGCCTGGGCGACGAACATCGCCGCGGAGAGGGCAGCCAGCGCGGTGAGCAGCGGCAGGAGCGCGCGCTCCAGCCATCCAGCCTGTCGATCGTGCATACGGGTCTCCTTACGTGAACGGCAGCGGCCTGTCCTGTATGCGTTAATTATATCACGAATGACATTTCGTATATCCTCTGGAACAGGTAGTCCTGGAGGCGCCGGATGGACGGGCACGCCTACCCGTATGGGTAGAACAGGGCCAGGGAAGGGGGTTGGGGGTGATGTGACCCGGCAGTGGTGGCACGCCCCCCTCCCAACCTCCCCCGCTGAGGGGGGCGCGCGGTTCCCTCCCCCAGCGGGGGAGGGTCAGGGAGGGGGCGGGGCAGGACGCGCCGCGATACACGAAGGTGCTATAATCTGAACCGTTAGACGCAGCGCATAAGACATGATGCCGACCGAACACGTCATCGAGACCGAGGACCTCACCAGACGCTACGGCCCGCGTGTGGCCGTGGACCGGTTGAGCCTGCGCGTGGCGCGGGGGGAGATCTTCGGCCTGCTGGGGCCCAACGGCGCGGGCAAGACGACCACGATCGCCATGCTGCTGGGCCTGGTGCGACCGAGCGCCGGGCGAGCGCTGGTGCTGGGGCGCGACGTGCAGGCCGACCCGGTGGCCGCCCTGCGCCGCGTCGGGGCGATGATCGAGACCCCGGCGTTCTATCCCTACCTCAGCGGGTATGACAACCTGCGGGTGCTGGCCCTCGCGGGCGGGCTGCCCGAGGCGCGCATCGCGGCGACGCTGGAGGCAGTGGAACTGACCGACCGCGCCCACGACCGGGTGCGGGTCTACTCCCAGGGCATGCGCCAGCGGCTGGCCATCGCCGCCGCGCTGCTCCCCGATCCCGAACTGATCATCCTCGACGAGCCGACCAATGGCCTCGACCCCGCCGGCACCGCGGAGATCCGCGCCCTGATCCGCAGCCTGGCCGCGGGAGGACGGACCATCGTCCTGTGTTCACACCTCCTGTCAGAGGTGGAGCAACTCTGCGGGCGGGTGGCCATTTTGAAGGCGGGCCGGCTGGTGGCCGAGGGTGCGGTCGCCGAGTTGCTGCGGCGCGAGCGCGGCCTGCGCCTGCGGGTGGAGGGCGACCCGGCCCGGGCCGCGGCCCTGCTGGCGGCGCTGCCCTGGGTGCGCGCCGTCGAGCGCGACAACGGAGCCTTGCTGGTGGACGCGCCGGCGGAGCGGGCGGCCGAACTCAACGCCTACCTGACCCACGCCGGGGTGCCGGTGGCCGAGATCGGGGTCCACACCAGCAATCTGGAGGAGTTCTTCCTCGAGGTGACCGGTGATAGGTAGCGCCTATCCGGATACCCAGGGTAGCTGCGGGCCGGCCATCCATGCGGCGCGAGCCGCGCACCGACGGGATGCATATCTTCCTGGGAGGGCTGCGCCCCCCAAACCCTCCCGCGGGTGGGGGGATGGGGAACACCACGCCGCGATGACCATGCCCTGGGAGCGCGGGCGTCCCGCCCGCATCGCGGCTCCGCGGGCACGGTGACGGCCCCCTCCCCAGCCCGCCCCCGCCGGGGGCGGGAGTCCGGCTCCTCCCCCCAGCGGGGGGAGGCTGGGAGGGGGGCTGAACCCTGCGCACGATGGTCACCTCAGCCGTCCATGCGGCTCCGCCGCACAACGCCGCAATGAACATACGGTTCTTCGTGGGAGGGCTGCGCCCTCCCAAACCCTCCCGCGGGTGGGGGCATGGGGAAACCCGGTGTCCCCATGCCCCTGCGGGGCGGGGGCGTGGGGAAACCCGGTGTCCCCACACCCTCTTCGAGAGCCTATGTTCACGTTAGAGGGTGGGAAACGCGGAACTGGACGAGACGATGTTGCGCAACCTGTTTGCCGCTGAATGGCTAAAGCTCCGCAAGCGCCCGCTCGCCTGGGCGCTGCTGGCCGCCTTTCTGGTGCTGCTGACGCTCTACCTGGGGCTGTGGGCGCTGGTGATCGCCCTGCAAGAGGGCGCCTTGAGCGGCGGCGCCCTGCGCGTCGAGGTGCTGAGCGCCGCGCAGACGGCGCAGATCAAGCGCCAGTTGAGCTTTCCAGGGGTCTTCGGGGCGGTGCTGGGCCAGGTGAACAGTGTTGGCGGCATCCTGGCGGTGATCCTGGCGGCGGGCGCGCTGGGCAGCGACTTCGGCTGGGGCACCCTGCGCGCGCAACTCATCCGCGCCCCGGCGCGGGGCCAGTATCTGCTGGCCAAGCTGCTCGCGCTGCTGCTGGCCCTGCTCTGCGGCGTCCTGGCGGGCCTGGCCGTGGGGTGCCTCATCGCCCTGATCGCCGGCGCGGCCCTGGGGCTGCCCTCCAGCCTGAACGGGGCCGACCTGCTGGCCCTGGGGGCAGGAACGCTCCGCAGCCTGTACGTGATCCTGCCCTACCTCCTGGCGACCTTCGTCTGCGCGGCCTTTGGGCGCTCGGCGCTGGCCGGCGCGGGGGGCGGGCTGATCTTCCTGGCCCTCGACGTAGGCGCAGGATCGCTCGGCTCCCTGGGCATGGTCAGCGACGCGGTGCGGTTCGTGGTAAACCTGATGCTCCAACCGAACATCAACCGCCTGGTCGTAGCGAACGCGGCGCTGTTCGGGTTGGACCCCACGGTGCTGGCCAGCGGGCTGGACCTGGCGACGCTGCCCTCCCTCACCCAGGCGATGCTGGTGGTCGCAGTCTACTGCGCCATGTTCGGCTACGGCGCCTGGCGTTTGCTCACGCGCCGGGACATCACCGGGGCGGGATGAGGGGAAATGCTCCAGGCCCGAGACGTTTCAAATAACAGAACGTACGCGGTGGAGGGGTGCGGAGAGGCTGCGCCTCCCCACATACCCCTGTTCCCGCCCACGGCGGCCAGGCGGCCTGGCGCCACCCCCACGGCCCTCCCGCTTCCCCATCCCCCTGCGTGAGGGCCAGGCTCTCCCGCGGGCGGGGGCGTGGGGAAACCCGGTTTCCCCATCCCCCTGAGGCCTATGTTCACGTTCGTGGGGGAAGATGTCGAAGCGCCGCATGCGCTTATTTCGCAGCGTCGCATTCGCTTATTTGAAACGTATTCGCTCTCTGGAGACGTTCCAACTCCTGGCGCAACTCGATTACCTGGCGGCGCATCTGGAGAATGACCTCGACGCCGGCCAGGTTCACCCCCAGGTCATCAACCAGGCGCTTGATGAAACGGATCTGTTCAACATCGGCGTCGCTATACCGGCGGATATTGCCCTTGCTGCGGGCGGGGCGCACCAGCCCCCGGCGTTCGTACATTCGCAGGCTCTGTTCGTGCATACCCGTGAGTCGCGCCGCCACTTTAATCGTGTAGGTGCGCTCAGCGTTGCTCATACCGGTTGACCCTCCGTGATACGCCGCAGTTCCTCGAAGAGCGCCCGTTCGCGCGGGCTCAGGCGGGTCGGCAGCACCGCATTGACGGTCACGTAGAGATCGCCGCGCTGGTGGGCATGGTGCATACGGGGCATGCCCTGGCCGCTGAGGCGAAAGGTGCGCCCGTTCTGGGTCTGTTCGGGGATGCTGAGATTGATCGTCTTGCCCGCGAGGGTGGGCACGGCCACCTGGCCGCCGAGCAGCAGCGTATAGAGCGGGACCTCGACGCGGGTGTAGAGATCGGCGCCCTTGCGCTCGAAGCGCGGGTGGGGATGGACGCGGACGACCAGGTAGAGGTCGCCGCGTTTGCCGCCCTGCATCCCCGGCGCGCCCTCGCCGGGCACGCGCACGCGGTTGCCGGTATCGATGCCGGCGGGGATCTTCACCGTAATGGTGCGCGGCGTCCCATTGGGATTGGAGAATTGCAGGGTGCGCTGGGCGCCAGTGAAGGCCTCATCGAGGGTGATCTCGACCGGCTGCTCGATATCCTGCCCGTCCATGCGCATATTGAAGCCACCCACGCGCCCGGCGCGCCCGCCAAAGAGCGTCTCGAAAATATCGGCGAAATCAGCGCTGCTAAAATCAACCCCCGGGCCGGCCTGTTCGTAGCGTCGCCAGTCGCTGCCGAAGCGATCATACTTCTCACGCTTCTCTTTATCCGAGAGGACCTCGTAGGCCTCGTTGATCTCTTTGAAGCGGGCCTCAGCCTTCTTGTCGCCGGGGTTAATATCGGGATGGTACATCCGGGCGAGCCTGCGGTAGGCCTGCTTGATCTCCTGATCGCTGGCGTTGCGGCTGACCCCGAGCACCTGGTAGTAGTCTTTCATGGCTTTCTCATGGCGTGGAACGGATACCAACACGCGCGTCGCCGAGCGCGCGCTTGCTGCTTCCGATTGTAGAGACTTGACAGGAGCATTGTCAAGGTTTCGGTGTTAGAGCTATGTTAGACCTCCAGGCAGCATCAAAACTCAGGAGGATTTGCGCTACCGTGAACATGCGCTCTCGGCGAGGGGTGTGGGGAAACCCGGTTTCCCCATCCCCTCACCCGGTGGGAGGGTCTGGGAGGGCGTAGCGCGCCCAGGAAGGATGTTCATCCCGTCGGTGTGCGGCTCGCGCCGCATGGATATGGATGGGGCTTATGTAAGAAGGATGGGGAAACCGGGTTTCCCCAGACCCCTGGCGCTCAGGAGGATTGGGAGAGGGTCGTTATCTTATTGGGCCTGAGACATGGGTGCAGCAGGGCTATGCGGTATGCTCCCGTCTTGTGCCGAACCGCCCCCTCCCTCGCCCTCACCCCCTGGGAGAGGGAACCGGGCGCCTCACCCCGGCGGGGGGAGACTGGGAGGGGGCAGAACGCCGCGAACGGTCCATCCCCTACGAACCATGTCTAAGCCACCTGAACGTCCCACTGCGGTGAGCGGCGGTAGGGCGCATAGCTGGCGATCTGGCGAATGAACTGTTGCAATTGTTCACGCTCCAGGGGATCATCGTAGTTGCGCACCAGGCGCCGAATCACCTCGACCAGTTCATCGCGGGGGGCATAGCGATAGACCGGCTCGCCGTGGGCCGTGGCTGCCCGCAGCAAGATTCCGTCTTCCCACAGTTCGTGCAGGGCCTGTGAAACGCTCCAGATGTCACGACACAATCGGTCGGTGATAGCCCCGGGCGTGGCTTCCATCCGCGGGTTCTCGTGAAACAGCAAGAGCAGATGCAGTTTCACGGGCGTGTCAATTGCCTGCTCCAACAGCCGTTGAACCTCTGGGTCTATCATCGACCTGCCTCCTTCCACGTCCGATCGGCCTCGATCACCGCTGGGCGACGGAATTACACCTTGCGCGCGCGCAGGCGTTATGCCGTCTGCTCCGGCAGAGCCTGCGGCGTGGGAGCACCTAGCCGGGGGGATAGGTAACGTGCAAGACCATTGCAGAGAGGTGACAACTTAATGAAGATTATACCCGATCGCTCCGCGCTCTGCCAAGGGGGGTGTTGCTTAATGTTTAGCACACTACGGTTGTTTATTATCCACAGTTTAAGCAGGTTAAGCCCGGAGGCGCGCGGCCCGGGTCGGGGTCGCGCGACGCCGTTTCGCCGTCGCGCGAGCATCACGTATAATAGACAATAAGGGGGCTGGAGAAACCGGGTTTCCCCAGCCCCCTGCTCCACATCAACGGGATGAAAGTGGGTGGGCGGCGCCCGCCCACACCCTTCTACCGGGTCGCAGGCTAGGGAAACCCGGTTTCCCCAGCCCCCTGATCGAGGGCGGCGCCTGCCCACACCCTCCTGCGGGCGGGGGCGCGGGCCTCCCCCACCTGGGAGACGGTGGCCGAGTTGCCACACCCTCCTGCGGGCGGGGGCGCGGGGAAACCCGGTTTCCCCACACCCCTCGCCGAGAGCGTATGTTCACGCTAGCCGTCCATGCGGCTCCGCCGCACACTGACGGGATGAAAACAGGTTCTTCCTGGGAGGGCTGCGCCCTCCCAGACCCTCCCACCGGGCGAGGGTAGGGGGCAACCAGGTTCCCCCATTCCCCTGCGTGAGGGCCAGGCCCTCCCGCGGGCGGGGGCGTGGGGAAACCCGGTTTCCGCACACCCCTGGGGCCTATGTTCATGTTAGGAAGGAGAAGCAGACCATGAAGGTTCGCGTCGCGGTGCTGGGCGCCACGGGGACGGTAGGACAGCGCTTCATTCAGTTGCTCGATGAGCACCCCTGGTTCGAGGTGACGGCGCTCACCGGCAGCGAGCGTAGCGCCGGACGGCCCTATGCCGAGGTTACGCGCTGGATGCTCGATACGCCCATCCCCGAACGGCTGCGGGCCATGCCTGTGTTGAGCGAAGACGCGGCCCTGGACACGCCGCTGGTCTTCTCGGCGCTCCCGGGCAAAACGGCGCGCCCGATCGAGGAGCGCCTGGCCGCCGCCGGGCACGTGGTCTGCACCAATGCCTCGGATCTGCGCATGGATCCCGACGTGCCGCTCCTCATCCCCGAGGTCAACCCCGACCATCTGGATCTGATCGGCGTGCAACGACGGCGCCGGGGATGGAGCGGGGCGATCATCGCCAATCCGAACTGCACCGCGACCGGCCCCACCATGACCTTGCGCCCCCTGCTCGACGCCTTTGGGGTAACGAAAGTGTTGCTGGTGAGCATGCAGGCCCTCTCGGGCGCGGGCTACCCGGGGGTGCCCTCCTATGACCTGATGGAGAACATCATCCCCTACATCGGCGGCGAAGAGCCGAAGGTCGAGACCGAGCCGCAGAAGATGCTGGGCACCCTCCGCGACGGGGCGGTAGAGGCGGCGCCATTCGTCGTCTCGGCCCACTGTAACCGCGTGCCGGTGCTGGAGGGGCACCTGGAGTGCCTCTCGATCGCCTTCGCGCGCCGGCCAGCCCTCGATGAGGTGATCGCCGCGCTGCGCGACTTCCGGGCGCTGCCTCAGGAACTCAACCTGCCCTCGGCGCCGCCGCAGCCCATCATCGTGCGCGACGAGCCGGACCGGCCCCAGCCGCGGCGCGACCGCGACGCCGGGCGGGGCATGAGCACGGTCGTCGGGCGCGTCCGCCCCTGCCCGGTGCTGGACTACAAGTTACTCTGTCTGAGCCACAATACCATCCGTGGCGCGGCGGGCGGTTCGGTGTTGAATGCCGAGTTGATGTACGCCCAGGGCCTTCTAACATGAACATGGGGGAACCTGGTTCCCCCATCCCCCCGCCGGCCGGAGGGTTTGGGAGGGCCACGTCCTCACGCAGGGGGATGGGGAAACCGGGTTCCCCCATCCCCCCGCCCGCGGGAGGGTTCGGGAGGGCGCAGCCCTCCCAGGAAGAACCTTTAACATTGAACATGGGGGAACCCGGTTCCCCCATACCCCCGCTTGCATACGTCCTGTCAGACAAGGTATTCTTCTGGTATGTACGCTACCATTGCCGACCTCACCGGCGACGCGGTGATCTACCGCGACCTGGAGCCGTGCGACCCGGCGCTGCCGCGCCTGGCCGAGCTACGCGCCCGTCTGGGCCTGCCCGCCGGTCCGCCGCCGCGCAAGCGCGACGCCACCTATGCCCGCATCGTGCGGGCCCTCGCCGACACGCTGCAGGCCGCGCGCGGCAGCGGGCCGCTCACCACTATGGCAGTCATCGGCGACACCGACAACGACCGCCTGCTGGCCGAGCATCTGCGGCAGAGCGGCTCGCTGCCCACCTACGCCTTCATCGGCGAGGACCGCCCCGTCGCCGCCGAGAGCCTGGTCTGGCACGGCGACACCGCCAACGCCACCCGCTGGCATCTCATCCATGCCTGGGCCGCCGAGCTTGACTGGCGCGGGGTAGACTGGGCGCGCACCGCCGTGCTGATTGACATTGACAAAACCCTGCTCGGCCCGCGAGGGCGCTCGGATGGGGCGATTGACGACGCGCGCGCCGAAGGCGCCCTTGCCGTTGCCGCGCGTCTGGTTCCCGATCTCGACGTTGCGCTGTTCCGGCGTATCTACGCCGAGTTGTGCCGGCGCGAATGGCACCCCTTCACCCTCGACAACCAGGACTACGTCGTGGCTACCGCCCTGCTGATCGCCACGGGGGCCACGACCCTCGAGGCATTGCGCGAGCGCATCGAGAACGGCAGCCTGGAGGGGTTCGCCCCCTTCCTCGCCGTTGTCGAACCGGGTGTGCATCCCGCCCTGGCCCCGCTGCACGCCGAACTGCGCGCGCTGGTGGCCCGGGGCGATCCCACGCCCTTCAAAGCCTTTCGTCGAGCCGAACTGACGGCCACCCTCGCGCGCATGGCCGACGGGCGGCTGACCCTCTGCGGCGACGTCTACCACCTCTGCTGGAACCTGGGGCAGCGGGGGGCATTGCTGCTGGCCGCTTCCGACAAGCCGGCCGAGTCGGCCATGCCTACCCCCGCGCAACTGGCCGCGGGCCTGCAACCTCTCCACCGCACGCCGACCCGGGTGGATTGAGGGGGCAGCCGGGGCCGCGCGCTCCCGGGCGCGGATGTCTCCTGGGAGCGCGGGCGTCCCGCCCGCGGAGACGCGACGAGAGCGTCCCGCCCGCGCTCCCAGGCATGTGATTGCCGCTCCATGCAACCGGAAGCGCTTATGGAGATTGAGAATGTAATCCGCTATCCCGCGCTAGCCGTCGGGCTAATGGTCTTTGAGAAATTAATCCGGTATGCCACTCTAGCCGTCGGGCTAAAGCCCTCGGCTACGGGATGCGAAGCCCGCCTGCGCGGGCGAGAGCGGATTATTTTTTCAAAGACCATACGCCCTCGGCTACGGGATGCGAAGCCCGCCTGCGCGGGCGAGAGCGGATGATGTATTCAAAGACCATCAGCGCGCACCAGCTTGCGGCGTCTCGATGACGCCTGGGTATCAATCCTCCCGCTCGCTGTCGGCCTCTCCCCCGAAGGTGGCGATCAGGCCGGCGATGAACTGCTGCTGCTCGGCAGGCGAGAGCCGCGCCTCGGGATGCAACGGCAGATAGAACCATGGTGGCATCTCCCCGTTCTGCACCAGCTTCGCCGCGTCATCACCCTCGTTGTCGGCGCGCCCCCACTCGGAGATATTAAACTCCGCGCGGCCTTCACGCACATCGCGGGCGATCAACCACGAGGCCGGAGCAATCGCGCTGTACCAGGGCCACCTGGTCTGATTGCTATGGCAGTCGCCGCAGGCGCGCATAAAGGTGGCGCGCGTCTGGGGACTATCCCAGACCGGCTCGGCCACGACCGGGGGGTTGGCGCGATCGCGACCGATGGGCAGAAACTGGATGGCGACGAACGCGACGAGCAGCGCGCCGAGCGCCCAGACGCCGATACGACGGGGGGACCAGCGGCGGGCGTTCGTTGCCGGAAGCGGTCTGGCAGCCATGACGGATCCTTTCGCGAGCATCACGAGCCACGTACCCGCCTCCAGCATACCGCGGCTGGATTGGAAACCTCTTGGAAAAAAGATTATGTAAAATGATGCGGGCGCCTTCCGGCGGGGAGGAGTGGAGAGCCGCAGCAACCTTCCACGACCCGCGGCGGGGGGCTGTCGGTGGTTCGCCAAACATCCCTGGCCGCCGCGGGCGGAGCAGCGGAGCATGCAGGGAGGCTGCGCCTCCCCGCACCTCCACTGCGCACATACTGACAGAACTCTTACCCTAACACCTCCTCCACCGCCACTGCGCCGACCGGCGCGCCGTCGAGGATCAGCGGGACCTGCGCCCCTATCCCATAGTCCTGGCGCTGCGCGTAGCCCGGTACGCCGGCGAGCTGGCCGGGGTGGGTGTAGACCTCGATCTGCCGCTCCGCCAGATGAACGATCCAGTAGCAGGAGATGCCGGCTGCCGCATACAGCCGTTGTTTGACGCCCCGATCCCGTTGCAACGTCGTGTCGGCAACTTCGACAACCAGACCCACGTCCTCCGGTCCAGGATGCCGCTCCCGGTACTGGCGGCGCTCGCCACGGACGACCACCACATCAGGTTCCGGCTCACTGTCGGCAGTGGTGATCGGTTCCTGAGCATCAACGAACCAGCCGGCCGGCGCCAGCCGCGCCAGCGCCTCACGGAGGAGTTGCGTGGTCAGACGATGCGCCGCGTTCTTCGGCATCCTGGTTACCAGCCAGCCTTCAAGCAACTCCACGGGGTCATCGTCGGTGAGGATCCCGCGCCTGACCATCTCGTGATACTGGGCTACGCTCAGGCGCCAGATGGGCGTGTCGGGGATGACAAGACTGGCCTGCAACCGTTCGGCGACGTGCTGATCCATGGTCATGGTGGGTTCTCTCTACGGTATAAGCCATGGCTCACGCCTACGTTCCCGTCAGGCTCCATGCGGCTGCGCCGCACACTAAAAGGTTATTCTTGGGAGAGCGCAGCCCTCCCAAACCCTCCCGCGAGGTGCGCGTCTCATTGTACCAGATCGGCGCCGCCATCCCCCCGCTTGAGGGCTGTGCCCTCCCAAACCCTCCTGTGGGCGGGGGGATGGGGGAACCTGGTTCCCCCATGGTCACCTCAGCCGTCCATGCGGCTGCGCCGCACAACGCCGCAATGAACATAAGTTTGTTCTTGGGAGGGCTGCGCCCTCCCAAACCCTCCCAGGGGGCGGGGCCTGGGTGCGCGGGCCTCCGGCCCGCTTCCGCTGAGGTATGGGGAAACCCGGTTTCCCCACACCCCTCTTCGAGAGCCTATTTTCACGTTAGGATCCGCCCTTAGCGCCTCACCACCGGTAGCCAGACGTCCGTCTGCACCGTCCACCCGATCAGGGGCTGGAAGCGCGGCGAGGCCGCCGGCCCTTCGGTGACCCCGCCCGGCCCGATGCCCAGGGTCTCGCGCAGGTAGGTCCGCAGCATCCCCGCCCACGCGCCGGTGTTCGGCGCGTCGCCCCGGGAGCCGTAGAGGTAGCCGGCGGCCAGCGCCGGCTGCCCGCCGCGCCGGTCGCCACTCGGAAAGAGCACCGCCAGGCCCGCGGCGCGCTCCAGGCTGACCGCGCCGCCACTGCTCCCCTGGCCCGAGCGCTGGACGGCAGCGACCAGCGGCGAGGTCGCCCGCTCGTCCAGCAGGGCGATAATCTGCGCCGCTGCCGCCTGGACCCCGGCGTCAATCCCCACGCTGTCGCGCAGGCGCAAGGCCAGGTCGCGCAGGTCCACCAGGGCGTCCTCTTCAACCGGCACGACCTGGCCGTCCAGGGTGATCAACTGGTCATGGCGCCCGTTGCCCGAGGCGTCGTAGACCTGGGCCGCCGCGCGGGCCGCGACGGTCATGGGGCGGGTGCGCTCCCGGTCGGTCGCGAGCGCGCCGCTGAGGATGATGGCCAGGGCGTCCACCCGCTGGCCCAGCGCTTCGACGCGGCTCAGGTCGTAGGCCGCCAGGCTGCGGGCCAGCCCGGCGCGGTAGGCGTCAATGGTGGCGCTGTAGGCCGCGACGGTGTTGCTGGCCGCCGTCGCAGGGTCGCCGGCGCCACTGAGGGCGGGCAGGAGCCGGTCGTAGGGGCCGAGTTGCCAGATCGGCCCGGGCGAGCCGACGGCGAAACGCGCGTAGGGGGCGCTGGCCCGCAGGGCATCGAGCGTGCCCATGAAGGGGGCCTGGTAGATCACCAGGTCGAGTTGCTGGCTGCCGCCCAGCCCCGCGGCGGCGTAGGCCGCGCGCAGGTCGGGGAGGCTCATCACCGTCCCACCATCGCTTTCATCGAGGGCCAGCAGGCCGGTTGCCTGGGCCGGGGCGACGATCAGCAGGGCGGTGCGGGCGGCGGGGTAGCGCTCGCGCCCGAAGCGAATGAAACCGGCCAGGGTCGCCGGGTCGGCGCTGTTGGTCTCGGGGCGCAGCCGGCAATCCGGCGCGCCGCCGGCGGGGTAGAAGCACAGCCGCAGCCCGCCAGGGCCGTACTCGTCAACCAGGCTGGCGACGCGCACGTTGGGGTGGGCCGCCGCCAGCGCCGGCAACCGCGCGAGCTGGGTAGTTGGCAGAGCGCTGCGCGGCGCCCGCTGCGCGTCGCCGAGCGCGTTGTCGGCGGCGACGTAGATTAGCAGCGTCCAGGCCGCGCCGGGGGCGCCCGCTGCCGGGTCGCCCGGGGTAGGCACGGGCGGCTCGGCGGGCGCGGGCAACGGAGCAGGCAACAGGCGCACGGCGCGTTCAAAGTGGCTGAACCCGTACTGGTAATTCGGATCGGCCTGCGGGTCGCGGTCGTAGACGACCACGTACCAGCGGTACTCGCGCCCATAGGCGAACGAGAAGCCGGGGGCGCCGGCGAAGCTCCCCGGCCCCAGGTTGAAGCGCAACGGATCGCGGGCCGGATCGAGCAGCGGGCCGCAGAGTTGCGCCGGCAGGCCCGTGGCCCGATCGGCCCACTGCGGGTCGTAGAGGCAAAACCGGTGGCGCTCGCCCGCGCCGGCCCGTTCACTGCGCCAGGCGAAGGTTGCCGGCTGGGCGTCGGTGGCAACCACCACGGCGAAGGGATCGGGCGTCTCCAATTGCACGTTGGCCACCTCGAAGGGCGGGAAGGTGGCATTGTCCCCGGCCCCCAGACTGGCGAGTTGCGGGCCGGCCCAGAGACCCAGACGCGCGCGTTCCAGGGCCGGCGCTGCCAGACCGGGGTGGAACCAGACCTGGTAGCGCGTCTCGGGGGGTAACGCCGGGACCGAGGCAAAGCGGTAGCCGCCGTCTATGCCCGTCGTGGCGCGGGCCACGATGGCGGCGCCGGACGCGGCAACGCGGGTGAGCAGGACATCCGCCCCGGGCGCGCCGGCGCCCAGCAGTTGCACCTGGCCCCCCACGCTCGCCGCCGGTTCGCAGACGCTAGCATTGACATCGTCGAGCCAGAGGCGTGGCGTCGCGCCATTGGAAGGGTTCAGCGCGGTGACGAGCAGCGCGGCCCGCCCCAGGGAGCGCAGGCGGGCAATGGCTGCCGGAGCGGTCACCTCCCATTCGAAGAGCCGCCAGTTGCCGTCGCCGGCGCCGGCGGTGTCGAGTTCTACGCGGGTGATCAGGCCGGCGGGATCAATGCGGTTGATCTCATACAACTCCACCTGCAACCGCTCGCCCGGGCCGCTGGCGCCGGAAGCGTAGCGGTAGCTGAGTGTGCCGTAGAGTTCGGCGAGCGCGGCGGGGATGGTGATCTCCTGGCCCACCGAGGCGCTGGGAGGCGTGGCGTCGCCCGCAGCCCCGAAGAACAGCGCCCGGGGCGGCGAAACGAACGCATCGGTAGCGAAGGTCCATCCCTCGCGAAAGACGCGCCAGGGGGAACTGGCCGGCGCGACGTTCACCTGCGGGTCGGCCAGGGCCGGAACGCAGCGCAGGCTGGTCTGAGCCGGCGAGGGGCGCTCCGGCGCATTGAACTGGAAAGCCGGCGGCGAAGGCGCGGGCAGCTCAGGGTCGAAGAGGGTCGGCCCCTCCTGCGCCCGCGAGCGCGGCAGGCCGCTGATGAGCAGGACGCCAAGGACGAGGGTGAAGAGCAGGAAGTGTTTCATCATGGAGAACATAGTTAAGATCAAGAATATAAATCGGTATTCGCCCTCGCGCCGTGGGGCTGAAGCCCTCGGCTATACGGGGCAAAGCCCGCCTGCGCGGGCTATACCGGATTTAATTCTGAAAACTCATATGAGAGGCGTTCGAAGGCCGCTGCCCTCCCGGAAAGCAGAGGTACCCGTTGGGATAAACGCTGGCGGGGGCCTTTCTGGTACGGATGGAGGCAGGGGCGCGGGGAAACCTGCTTTCCTCATACCCCTGCCGTGTATCCTCAGGAGACCCGAAACAGCCGCCGGAGGCGCTGCCACCAGCGCGGGGGGGTGATCCGCACCGGGATGGTCACCGTCAGGGGGAGCGCCCCGGCCGCCAGGTGCAGGGCGATCTCCTGGGGGCCATGGAGGCCCTCCGGAGGCAGCAGCCGCAGCGCGATGCGCCCGGTGGAGCGCGACTCGAGGGTGGCAGGCGCGGCGGCCACCTCAACCCAGGGGGTGTGGCTCCGGCAGACGAGGGGCGCCTCGGGCGCGGCCAGGTTGTCAACCTCGATCAGGGCATAGGTCGGCTCCCCGGCAATGAGTGGGCGCGCTGCCGTCTCTTGCAGGCCGCGCACCTGGAGGATCGGGAAGCGGTCGGGCGCGAGGGTGTGGAGCAGGCGCCCCACCAGCAGGCGCCGCTGGAGCGCGTCGGAAGCGAGGGGGCTTTCAAGCTCGCGGGCCAGATCGCGCCGCTTGATGGCCCGCAGCCAGCGCGCGAGCACACCCTGGGCCAGCAAGGCTTCCAGTTCCCGCGCCAGGTCGGGATGCCGCAGGTCGAGATCCTCCAGTCGCGCCACGTGCCGGCCCACCACCGGCACCCCCGCCTGCGCCTGCGCTTCCCACGGGATGCTCCAGCGATGCTGGCCGCAGCGGAGGCGCAGCGCCCCGGAACGCGCCCCCGCCTTGCCCATGGCCACCACCTCCAGGCGCACCTGCGTCCCCGCGGCGATCACCCCGGCGGCCCGGCGCTGCGCCTTGCCGGCAACGCGCACCCGCACGTCGGCATCGGGATGCGTCGGGCACTCCAGTTCCCAGGACAGCGGCGTCGGCGCGGCGTTGTGCAGCGTCAGGGCCCGCGGCTGGCTCCAGACGCGCCAGGAACGCAGGGGGATGACCCCCAGATCCAGATGGTTCGGCATGACCTGCAATAACCCGCTGCCCTCGGGCGGCGCCAGCGCCGTGAGCAACACCTCGAGGGGAGGGGTGCGCGGCGGCGCCGTGAGGCGGGCCAGGCGCAGGCGGTAGCGCAGCGCCCCCAGGCCGTCGTCGGGATGGGCCGCGCACCAGCCCTCCAGACGACCATCCGCCACCGCTCCGGCCAGGGCCTGGGGGGCGCGTTGCAGCGCCGTCTCCAGGTCGCGCTGGTCGCCCAGCTCCGGCCCGCCCGCGAGGAACAGGCGTCGGGGCGGCGCGGGCGCGCCCAGCCGCGAGCGCAGGGCCGCCGCGGTGGGGCAGCGTTCAGCCAGATCGAAGGCCAGCCCCGCGCGCAGCCCGTCGGCAAGCAGCGGCGCGACCCGCTCCAGACGCTCGAAGTCGAATTGCAGCGGGGCCGCCGCCGGGTCAAGGCCGGTGAGCAGTTCGTAGCAGGTGACGGCGAGGGCGAAGACATCGGCGCGTTCGTCGAAACTGCGCCCCCCAAGTTGCTCGGGGGGCGCGTAGCCGGGCGTGCCATGGCGTGGGCGCGACGCGCGCGGCGGGCGCCGCGTGAGCGTGTGCGCCGCCCCGAGGTCAATCAGCGCCAGGCTGCCATCGGGGCGCCGCACCAGATTGGCCGGCTTGAGATCGCCGACCACCACCGGCGGCTCGCGCGTGTGCAGGTAGGTCAACAGGTCGCACAGATGGGCCGCCCAGACCTGCACCTGGCGCCAGGGCCAGGGCCCCTGACGAGCCAGAACGCTGAGCGGCTCGCCGGGGACCAGTTCGCGGGCGAGCCAGACGCGCTGCGGCCCCCGCCCGAAGCCGTACAGGCGCGGCAGAGCGGGGTGGCCCAGCCGCCGCAGCAGCCCGGCCTCCCGGCGCAGCACCTCCTCGGCCTCGCGCCGCGCATCGGCCCCCAGGTCCTGACGGGCGATCTTCACCGCCACCGGCGCTTCGCCGCGACGCAGATCGAGCGCCTGAAAGACCACCGCCTGGCCGCCCTGGCCGATCCGCGCCTCAAGGCGAAAGCGCGCCCCCAGCACCGCGCCAGTGGTCAGTTCGCCCTGATCGAGGTGGATGTTCTGGTGCACATGAGCCATCGCCGCCTTCCCCGCCCGTGGTAGCCCTTGCGCGAACGATTGTGCCACAGAGCGCCGTCCGGCGCAAGCGCCCGGCGCCCCCGCGGCTGCACCCGCGCTCCGGGCCGCCCAGGGGGACACCGGGTTTCCCCACGCCCCGGCCCTCAGGTACACCTCCACGCCTTGCCGGATCCCCCCGACTTCAATGTACCTCGCGCCGATATAATGACGGCGTATTCTACTCGCCCGAGCGCGCGCGCGGCAATGTCGCCCGCGCCGCCCCTCTTGCGCTCTCCGGAGGGTGAGAGGAAGACGAGGAGACCCATGCTTACACCTGGCGACGTCAAGCGCGCCTTACAACACTATGACCTCGGAACGGTCCGCCTGGTACATCCGGCATCGCATGGCGTGGTCAACGAAACCGCCTTCGTCGAAACGAGCAGCGGGCGCTATGTGGTGCGCCGGAACCAGCGGGCCACGGGATGGGGCAAGATCGAGCTGCGGCACCAGCTCCTGAACTGGCTGCGCGCCCGCGCCTTTCCCAGCCCGCGCCTGATCCCCGCGCGCAATGGCGACAACGCCGTCGAAGTAGACGGCCGCGTCTTCGAGGTCTTCACCTTTATTGACGGCGACGAGTTCAACATTGACCGCCCGGCGCACATCAGCGGCACGGGCAGTATCCTTGCCCGCTACCATCGCACCGTCGAGGACTTTCCCTACCTGCCCGCGCCCGAAGCGCCACGCTATAATCCCGGCTCGCTCCTTGGCCTGATCGAGCGCCTGATGCAGCGTGATATCATGGGCGAACTGGCCGAACCCCTGAACTGGTACGACCGCCGCGCCGCGCATCTGCGGAGCGTGCTTCCCACCGAGGCCTATGCCGCGCTGCCACACGTGCTCATCCA
>DAOTYR010000546.1:0-2457 GCA_034434655.1 Chloroflexaceae bacterium | reverse complement strand
AGGGTGTCGGAGGAGACGGCTGGGCTTCGGGTCGCGCGGGTGGCGTGACCACGGCCGAGGTTTCACCCATCCGATTGAGCAGTAAAGTCAGATCGGTATTTGGATCGATAAACCAGATATTGCCGTTATCCAGCATCTGGACCATCAACTCGCGTTTCCGCAACTCGAACAGTTCAGGATTCTCGCGCCAATAGCGTCCCTCGATGGCCCGCACCTGGGCCTCGCGATTGGCCGCCTCCAGGGCTGCCGCCGTCATACCGCGCTCGCGTGTGAGGGCCACCTGAGCCTCTTGCTCGGCCTGGAACAGATTGTTGGCCTGCTGGGCCTCGATCTGCTCCCGACGCTTCTGTTCGGTTTCGATCTGCACCTCCAGATTGGCCTTCTCGGCCAGCAGGCGCGCGTACTCCTCGCCAACCTTGATGTCGAGCACTTTCACATCGTAAATCTGAACGTAGAGTTGCTCGCTGGGGCTGCGCCGGCCGGCTTCACTGGTCGTCAAAAACTGACGGATGCGCGCGGCAAAGCCGCCCCGGTCGGAGAGGGCCTGGTCGAGGGTGAACTGCGTGCTGGCGCTCTTGAGCGCATCGTTGATGTAGCCATCGAGCGGCTCGATCAACTGCTCGTCGCGCACGCCGATCTCCCCGTAACTGGCCCGCAACGCATCAGGACTGGTGAGCCGGCTGTAGTCCACCTGAATATCAATGTCGTAGAGTTGCTTATCGCTACTGGCGACGTTCTGGGAGATGGTGCGGGTCTGGCGGCGGACATTGACGACCTCGATCGTCGTAAAGGGAGCGAAGGGCCGGAAAAAGATCCCCGGCTCCTGGATGCCCTCAACGCGACCCTGGGTCACAATAATGCCCCGCTCGCCTTCGTTGACCTGGGCAAACTTCATGGTGGAGAGACCGAGGCCCACCACCACCAGGATCAGCACCACCATGGCGATCAGACCCGTCCAGGCGCGCGAACCCCGCGCCCCACCCTGCTGTGCGGTCATGCTCTGGCTCCTTCGTCACGTTCTATCGAATGCTGGTTGACAGGAGTTACGCAGTCGCCTTCCGGCGGGGTGGAGGGCCTGCAGCCCTCCACCAACCGGTTGTTGCCCGCCCGCGACGGGAGTGCTATGGGTGTTTCGCCAGGCCGCCTGGCCGCCGCGGGCGGGAAAGAGGGGTATGCGGGGAGGCAACGCCTCCCCGCACCCCTCCACCGCGTCAGTCCTGTGCTTGACAGGCGCCGCGATAGGACGGAGCGCTTGAGAGGGTGTTGCCCGCCCAAACCCTCCCATATCGCCCGGTCGCGCGACGTGGCGCCTAACGTGAACATAGGCTCTCGAAGAGGGGTGTGGGGACACCCGGTTTCCCCACGCCCCCGCCCCGCAGGGGGATGGGGAAACCGGGTTTCCCCATGCCCCCACCCGCGGGAGGGTTTGGGAGGGCTGCGCCCTCCCAGGAACAACCTTATGTTCATCGCGGCGTTGTGCGGCAGAGCCGCATGGACGGCTGCGGTGACCATCGTGCGCCGCGTGCAGCCCCCCTCCCAGCCTCCCCCCGCTGGGGGGAGGAGCCGGGTTCCCTCCTCCAGCGGGGGGAGGGTCAGGGAGGGGGCCGTCACCTTGCCTGCGGAGCCGCGACGCGGGCGGGACGCCCGCGCTCCCAGGCCATGTTCATCGGGTGTTGTGCGCCATGCGCATGACCGTCTCACGTGACCATAGAGGGACCAGGTTCCCCCATACCCCCGCCCGCGGGAGGGTCTGGGAGGGCGCAGCCCTCGAGCAGGGGGATGGGAAAACCAGGTCTCCCCTTCCCCTCCCGGTCCCCTCCAAAATCCAAAATCTAAAATCAAGCAAACGGCCAGCCCACGATACGCCAGCTCTCGCCATCGCGTTCGAGCAGCAGGTCGTACTGCGTGCTCCACTGGTTGCCGCCGAAGATACCCCCCGGCTCGAAGCGCGTGACCGTCACCGTCACCGTTGCGGTGCCATCATGGATGGCGACGCGATCCACGCGCATTTCGCCGTTGCGCTCGTAGCGTATCTGGTTCTGAAACTCGGCCAGCGACCGCTCCCGTTGCGTTTTCGCGCTGAGAAAGGCATAGGCGCCAGCGTAGTCGCCGCGGTACACGGCGTCGAAGAACCGCTGGACCACCCCTTCGGGCGTGGAGAGCGGAGCGAAGACCGGTTGCTGGCGCGCGCTCAGGGGGATGGTGAGCAGCGCGATAATGATCAACAGCGCCGCCCCGCCGACCAGCGCCCAGAGGCCCCAGTTGCGGCCGGGCTGTCGCGCGCCGGATAGCGGCTGTTGGGAGGTGGCGTTTGTGTTCATAGCAGTTCCTCAGGCATGGTTTCATTGCATAGGCATGGTTCAAAACCTGCGGTTTGCGCTCGACGGTCTGGCGGGGAGGTGTGGAGGGGCCAAGCCCCACCCCAAACACCCCAGTGGTCCCCGGTCGAGGCGAACG
>DAOTYR010000545.1:0-1596 GCA_034434655.1 Chloroflexaceae bacterium | reverse complement strand
GGATGCATGCACGGCCAGGCATTCTGGTCGAACCGTTTGCCGGTGGAGGGATCATCAGTCTTACGGCGCTCTTTGAGCATCTGGTTGAAAAGGTTGTCATGGTTGAGTTAGATGAGGACATCGCTGCCGTCTGGAATACTGTGGTCAATGGTGATGCGGAGTGGTTAGCCAATCGAATCATGGCATTCGAGATGACGAGAGAAGGGGTGGTAGCGGAACTTCAGCATCCTCCCACCATGATACGAGAGAAGGCATTTCAAACAATCCTCAAGAAGCGGCACAGCCGCGTTTATCAGGAGGTGCACCGGCATGCGAACCAGCGTCTGGCTCGTGCGCCACGGTCAGACCCGCGCCAATCTGGAGCGGCGCTACCAGGGCCTCGGCGACAGCCCGCTGACCAGCTACGGGCGCCTGCAGATCGAGGCCCTGGCGGCCCGCCTGCGCCCCGTGCCCTTTGGCGTCGCCCTGGTCAGCCCGGCCGGGCGCGCGCGCCTGACCATGGAGGCCATTCTGGCGGGGCGGACCGGGGTTGACGCGCGCCTGGACGCGCAGTGGGCCGAGGCGCACCAGGGCCGCTGGGAGGGGTTGACCTACCGCGAGGTGCTGGCGCGTTACCCCGACGAGGCCCGCGCGCGCTGGGCCGCCGGTCTTGACGGGCGCCCCCAGGGGGGCGAGAGTCTCGCCGAGGTGCACGCGCGCGTGTCGGCGGCCTGGGGCCGCCTGCTCCAGGAACATTCGGGGGGGCGCGTGCTGGTGGTCACGCATGCCACGCCGATCCAGTTGGCGCTGTGCATCTGTTTCGGCCTTTCCCCCGCCGCGCACTGGCACTGGCGCATCGACCTGGGCAGCATCACCGCGATCGACGTCTATCCCTCGGGGCCCATCGTGCGCATGGTCAACGAAGTGCCGCGCATTGCGCGGTAATGGGGCGTCATGGAACCACGGAGAACCCTGCGGCGTAACGTCGGGGCGAAAGATCTTTCGCCTCACCCGCGGCGAAAGGAAGGGAGATGCAGCACGACCGGCACCACAACCAGCACTGGACCCCCTGGTCAGTCGTGGTAGGCCTTGGCGAGGCCATCCGCTTCTTGACGATCATTCCCCAACCCTGGCTGCCGCCGACGCACGAGCGCAGCGCGCTCGTGGCGATCCCCTGGTTCCCCGCGGCAGGACTGGTGATCGGCGGACTGCTCTGCCTTGCCGGCTGGCTCGCCGGCTGGTTCTGGGGCAGTCTCGTGGCGGCGGCGCTGATCGTGGTGAGTTGGGGCGTTATCACAGGGGGGCTGCACCTGGATGGTCTGAGCGACACCTTCGACGCGGTAGTGAGCTGGCGCTCGCCTGAGCGTAAACTGGAGATCATGAAAGACAGCCGGGTCGGGGCCATGGGCGCGCTGGCGCTGATCGCCGTGCTGCTGTTGAAGGTCGCCCTGCTTGCCGGCGGCGGCGCGGCGTGGTGGCAGGCCGCGTTGCTGGCCCCCGTGCTCGGGCGCTGGGCCGCTTGCTATGGGATCTTCTTCTTCCCGGCGGCGACGGCGGGGGGCCTGGGGCGCGCCTTCCACGACCAGGCGCGGCGCGCCGACGTGATGGTCGCCAGCG
>DAOTYR010000544.1:0-10052 GCA_034434655.1 Chloroflexaceae bacterium | reverse complement strand
GCGTCGAACCACGCAGCCTGGTGGTGGCGCGCAAAGTGGCGCCCACCGACCCGCGCTATCCGCGTGCCGTCGGCATACCTGCCCGTCGTCCGCTGTAGTTCCCTGGTTCGTGGATGACCCCTAACGTGACCATGGGGGAACCAGGTTCCCCCATACCCCCGCCCGCGGGAGGGTTTGGGAGGGCGCAGCCCTCCCAGGAACAACCTCTTTTCATCCTGTTCGTGTGCGGCGCAGCCGCATGGACGGCTGAGATGATGATTCGCCTCCGATGGAGGGGCGTGGGGAGGCACAGCCTCCCCACGCCCGCCGTGCCCCCCGCGCCGGCGGGCCTTGCATCGGTAGCCCGCCGCTGATGAAGAGGAGTCACGCAGCCCGGTCCGTGCTGGCCGGCGGTTGCAACTCATTCATCCCCGGTGGGGCGTGGCACGGGCGTATGGGCGACAGGTATGAAGATCCTGCACCTTGCCGATCTGCACATCGGCGTCGAGAACTACGGGCGCCTCGATCCGGGCGCCGGCATGCACAGCCGTCTGGTCGATTACCTCGAGCGCCTGGACGAGGCGCTGGATCTCGGCTTGCAGGCCGGGGTCGATCTGGTGCTCATCGCCGGGGATATCTACAAGAACCGCTCGCCTAACCCGACCCACCAGCGCGAGTTCGCCCGCCGGGTGCAACGCCTGCGGGCGGCGGATGTGGCGGTGTTTATCCTGACCGGCAACCACGACATCTCGCCGGCGGCGGGCCGGGCCCACTCGGTGGAGATCTTTCGCGCCCTGGAGATCGAGGGCGTGACCATTGCCGACCGCCCGCGGCTCTACGAGGTGCCCACCCGCGCCGGCCCGGCGCGGATCCTCGCCGTCCCCTGGGTCACGCGGCAGATGTTGCTCAGCCGCGAGGAGTTGCGGGGCGCCTCGTTTGCTGACATCGAGCACGAGGTGCGCCGGCGCCTGGAACGATTCATCGAGGAGCAGGCGCGGGCCTTCGATCCGCAACGGCCGGGCATCATCACCTTCCACGGCAGCCTCGATGGCGCGCAGGTCGGCGCCGAACGGGTGATGACCCTGGGCCAGGATCTGGTGTTGCCGCGGTCGCTGTTCATCCACCCCGGGGTGGCCTACGTGGCCCTTGGCCACATCCACCGCCACCAGGTGGTGCACCACGACCCGCCGATGGTGTATCCGGGCAGCCTGGAGCGGGTGGATTTCGGCGAGCGTGACGAGCCGAAGGGCTGTGTGCTGGTGGAGATCGCCGACGGGAAGGCCCGCTGGAGCTTCCATCCGCTGCGGGCGCGCCCGTTCGTGAGCATCGAAGAGGATCTGCGCCGCAGCAGCGACCCCGCCGGCGCCCTTGCCGTGCTGATCGCGCGCCAGGATCTGCGCGGGGCGGTGGCGCGGGTGGAGGTGCGGGTCACCCGCGAGCAGGCCGACGTGCTGCGGTCGGAGGAGATCCGACGCCTGCTCGAGGACGCCGGGGCCTTCGTGGTCGCCGGGATAGTGTTTCACGTGGAACGCAGCGGTCGCCGGCGCTTCGGCGCCACAGAGCCCGAACTGCTCGACGGCCTCACCCCCCGGCGCGCGCTGGAACTTTACCTGCGCGCCAGACAGCCGCCCCTCAGCCCGGAACGCATCGCCGCCCTGCTCGCCGCCGCCGATGAGTTGATGGGGGCGTGATCGGCCTATGCGCGTCGCGCGTTCGGTGTTGGGTCTTAATTGTTACCATGGCCCGCGCACATGCCGCTCAGAGAGCATCCTCTCCACGCTCGATTGGCAACTACCTGACTCCGGGCTCCTCCAGTTCGGGCAAGCGCTGCGCCAGACCGCGGCGCTCGGCGGTCACCTCAAACACGCGCGCCCCGGCGCTCACCAGGGCGGCGATCAGCCCCGGCGCGGCCTCGGGGCTTGCCGCGACCCGCAAGGCCCCGCGGCCCGCCGGAACGGCAGCGTAGCCGAAATGGGCCGCTACCGCCGCGACGATCGGGAGGGGTTCGGCAGTGATCAGCAGCGCATCCTCTCCGCGCAGGAGTGCCTCGATCGGGCCATAGTCCACCAGATGGCCCGCGTGGAGCAGGGCGGCATGGGTGCAGAGGCGCTCCACTTCTTCCACCCGCCGGCTGGCGAGCACTACCGTCAACCCTTCCTCGTGCAGGCGCCTGAGCGCCTGATGCAGGGCCACGACCCCGGCGGGGTCCAGTTCAACGGTCGGTTCATCGAGGAACAACAGGCGTGGCTGGTGGAGCAGGGCGGCAGCCACGGCCAGGCGCCAGCGCTCGGCGTTGGAAGCGTCGCGGGCAAGCATCGCGGCGCGCGCTTCCAGATCCACCCGGCGCAGCGCCGCGTCCACCGGCGCGCACGCGCCCCGACCGCCGAGCATGGCCAGGAGGCGCAGATTGGCGCGCAGCGACAGCCCGCCAGCCAGAGGCGGGACCGCTGCGACCACGCCGGTGAGCGCCCGAACGGCTCTTCGCTCGCGCCGCAGATCGTGGCCAAGAACCGCGCCGCTCCCGCTGGTGGGACGCAAACGCCCCGCGAGCAGCCTGATGAGCGTGCTCTTGCCGGCGCCGGGCGGACCGAGCAGGCCCAGCAGCACCCCTGGCGGAACTGCGAGGCTTACATCGGCAACGCTGCGGCGCGTTCCATCGTATCTGGTCAGCCTGTTGGCCTCGATGGCAAGCGACGTCGCAGGCATGACAGCCCCCCGCGCACAACTCCCCATCAGGAGTGTAGCGCGAAGCAGGTTCCCGCGCGTCGGCGCCCGGTGCGATTCGGACGTTGCCGATCGCGCCGTAGGGCCGTCGTACCAGAGGCGGAGCGCCGGGGCCCGTAGGGGGCATGGTTGCCGAGGAAGTGTTCACAGGTCTCCTGGGAGCGAGGGAAGCTTGCCCGCGGAGACGCGACGAGGGCAGGACGCCCGCGCTCCCAGGCGCGTGGGTTGCCCCTAACGTGAACATACGCCCTCGGCGAGGGGTGTGGGGAAACCGGGTTTCCCCACGCCCGCGCCCCGCAGGGGCATGGGGAAACCGGGTTTCCCCATTCCTCCGCCCGCGGGAGGGTTTGGGAGGGCTGTGCCCTCCCAAAAAAACCTTATGTTCATTGCGGCGTTGTGCGGCGCAGCCGCATGGACGGCTGGTGTGAACAGACACGTTGCCGAGACGGATGCTGCGTGCCTGCCCGGCGCGCCAGGCTGCGACAGGGCCGGATCGCCCCACCTCCGCGTCAAACCCGCTCCAGAGCGGCGAACAGCCGGTCGAGGTCGCCGCTGTCGTTAAAGGGGCCGGTCGAGATGCGCAGGGCGTTATGTTCGGGCACGGCGCGAACAAGCACCCCTTGCGCCCACAGCGCGCGCAGCAGCGCCAGGGCGTCGGGCCGATCTGCAACCTGGAAACTCACCAGGGCCGAGCTGTGCTCCCAGGGCCGCGGGGAGCGCAGGCGCAGGCGTTGCTGGGCCAGCACACGGCTCTTCAACTCGTCGGCGAGGGCCGCCATATGCGCCTGAAGCGCCGCCGGGCCCCGTTCCTCCCACCAGTCGAGCGCGGCGTCCATCCCTTCCCAGAGCGGCAAGGCCCGCGTGCCATACTCGAAGCGCGTCGCCGTCGGCTGTAACGTCGGAACAGGCGCGTCCTCACGCAGCGACCCGGCCCCTACGTGGGCCGGCGTGAGACCCTCCAGCCGGTCGGGACGGACGTAGAGCAGGCCGACGCCCTTGGGCCCCAGCAGCCACTTGTGACCATTGCTCACCAGGTAGTCGCACTGGAGGGCCGCGACATCCAGCGGAAACTGCCCCAGGGCCTGCGCGGCGTCGAGCAGCACCTCGACGCCGTGGGCCTGGACCAGAGCCACGGCGTCGCCGAGGGGCAACCGCGTCCCCGTCTGGGAACTGACCACGCTCACTGCCAGCAGGCGCGTGCGCGGAGTCAGTGCCGCGGCCAGGCTGGCCAGGGTGGTGTGCGGATCAACGCCCAGAGAGAAGCGGCGCAGCCGTAGCCGGCCACGGGAGGCCAGGTAGGCAAACGGATGTTCAACGGCAGGATGCTCCTGGTCACTGATCAGCACCTCGTCGTCGGGGCGCCAGGCGATACCGGCGGCCACCAGGTTGACCCCATCGCTAGCATTGCCGGTCAGTGCCAGCGCTGCGGGAGGGGCGCCGATCAGCGCCGCCAGGCGCGCGCGCACCCGTTCACGGGTCTCCAAAAGGTCATAGTGGGCAAAATAGCCCTCACGCTCGTAGCGCGCAACGGCGTCCAGGTAGCGCCGCAGGGCCGGTTCGGGCATCAAGCCATGGGTGCCCAGGTTGAGGTAGGTCAGATCGGCCAGGGCCGGAAAATCGGCGCGAACGGGGCTGAACATAGGGCTCTCCCTAGACTCCAGGCGCGTTTCGGACCCGGGCATGCCCCCGCCTCTATGGTCTTTGAAGAAATAATCCGGCATAGCCCGCGCCGGCGGGCTTTGCATCCCGTAGCCGAGGGCTGATGGTCTTTGAATACATCATCCGGTATAGGCCGCGCAGGCGGCCTTCGCATCCCCTGGCCGAGGGCTTCAGCCCCACGGCCAGCCCGGCATACCGGATGAATTTTTCAAAGACCATCAGCCCCACCGACAGCCCGGCATAGCGGATGAATTGCTCAAAGGCCATCAGCCCCACCGACAGCCCGGCATAGCGGATGAATTGCTCAAAGGCCATTCAGGCGCAGCGCGGTCTCCCATAACCGGGGTGGGAAACCGGGGAGGTCAGGTCCATCTGGTCAGGCGCATTTCAAACACGACCGCAGCAGCGCAGGGCAACAGCGGCGCTCGCCGTCGCGGTTGTCACAGCGGGGGGGGCGCCCTCCCGGTACGCCTGTGGAGACAGCGACATTCTATAATACCTCAGGCAGCCGTCAGCGCGGCATGATGAACCGGGGATCTATGGTCTTTGAACGATTCCTCCGCTCTCGCCCGCGCCGGCGGGCTTCGCATCCCATAGCCGAGGGCTTATGGTCTTTGAATACATAATCCGGTATAGCCCGCGCCGGCAGGCTTCGCATCCCGTAGCCGAGGGCTTCAGCTCCACGGCCAGCCCGGTATAGCGGATGAATTTCTCAAAGACCATCAGCCCCACGGCCAGCCTGGTATGCCGGATGAATTTCTCAATAACCACCTCAGACCCCCATGCGGCTCGCGACGCACAACGCCGCAATGAAAAAAAGGTTGTTCCTGGGAGGGCTGCGCCCTCCCAAACCCTCCCGCGGGTGGGGGGGTATGGGGAAACCCGGTTTCCCCATCCCCCTGCGGGGCGGGGGCGTGGGGAAACCCGGTTTCCCCACATCCCTCCTCTGAGAGACTATTTTCGTATCAGGCATGGATTCGCTGCGTGGCCTTGCGCGTACCCGTGTCGGGGAGGTGCGAGGGAGAGCATATAGCACCCCGCGCTACCCCCTGCAGCAACGGTACCGTAGGGGTGAACAAAGTCTTATGCTACAATGCAGCCATGTCGTAGGCGCCGTGCCCGACAGGATGCTTGTGGCGGGAAGGGCCGCCGATCAGCCACGCAGAGGAGGCCACGTATGCGCAAGAAGATCAGCATTATCGGGGCAGGGTTCGTCGGATCCACGACCGCTCACTGGTGCGCCGCAGCGGAACTGGGCGACATTGTTCTGCTTGACATTGTGGAAGGCATCTCTCAGGGCAAGGGGCTTGACCTGTACCAGGCCGGGCCGATTATGGGCTTTGACGCGCGGATCACCGGCACCAACGACTATGCTGATACGGCCAACTCCGATGTGATTGTCGTGACCTCGGGCGCCCCGCGCAAGCCAGGGATGAGCCGGGAAGATCTGATCAAGGTCAATGCCGACATCACCCGCGACTGCATCAGCAAGGCCGCGCCCCTCTCGCCCAATGCGGTGATCATTATGGTCAACAATCCGCTTGACGCCATGACCTACGTTGCCGCCGAGGTCAGCGGCTTTCCCAAGGAGCGGGTGATGGGGCAGGCCGGGGTGCTCGATAGTGCCCGCTACCGCACCTTCATCGCCATGGAGACCGGGGTCAGCGTGGAGGACATTCAGGCGATGCTGATGGGCGGCCACGGCGACGAGATGGTCCCGCTGCCGCGCTTCTCGACGATCGGCGGCATCCCGGTGACCGAGTTCATCCCCAAGGAGCGGCTCGACGCGATCGTCGAGCGCACGCGCAAGGGTGGCGGCGAGATTGTCAACCTGCTCAAGACCGGCAGCGCCTACTATGCCCCCGCCGCGGCTACCGCGCAGATGGTCGAGGCGGTCCTCAAGGACAAGAAGCGGCTCATTCCCGTCTCGGCGTATCTTACCGGGCAGTACGGGCTTTCCGATATATACTTCGGCGTGCCGGTGATCCTGGGCGCCGGCGGTATCGAGAAGATCATCGAACTTCCCTTGAACGAAGAAGAAATGGCTCTCCTCAAGAAGTCGGCGGACGCGGTGCGCTCGACCATTGAGACCTTGAAGACCCTGTAACCTGTCCCGGGATGTGCGCGCCGCGCGCGCACATCCCATAGAGAGCCTGTCCGCATAACTCCTTCGAAGGCGCGTTCCTCGGGGCTCTGGAGGAGGATGGGAAAACCTGGTTTCCCCACCTCCCTGCCCCGGGGAACGACCGGGAAGGGCCAGGCTCTCTCAGAACATCATCAGATCATCCGGGTATCCCGACAGGCTCTTACGCGCAGGAGATCCGTGAAGGCGACGACGGCAAGGAACCTTGCGCCTCAAGTCGGAACGAGCGGGGACCGCTGGCGCCTGCTCGGCGGTGAGCGCTTTTATACCGTGGCCCGCTGGTTAACCGTGGCCCTGCTGGCGGCGGTGACCGGTCTGCTCACCGGCGCGCCGCTGTGGCCGCTCACGGCCGAAAGCGCGCCGCTGCTGATCGTGCTCTGGGCCTACGCGGGTTTCAGCCTGCTCGCCACGCTGGCGCTGTTGCTTCCCGCTGCCGGCCACCTGCTCGGCCTGGCTTATATCGCCGATCTGTTGTTCATCACCCTGATGACCTTCTTCGGCGGTGAACAGGTGGTCATCTTTTTTCCACTGTACCTGATCCCGCTGATCAATGCGGCGCTCCGCCATTCACCGGTGATCAGCCTGTTCTCGGGCCTGTTCGCCGCGCTGCTCTACGTGCTCGCTTTTCTGGGCTGGCGCCTGATCATCGCTTCCGAGAGCGCGCTCCCCATCAACACGCTCGATAGCGTGGGCCTGGCTCTGCGCGCCCTCACCCTGGTCTATGTGCCGCTGCTCACCAGCGGGCTTGCCGAACGCTGGAGCGAGAACAACCGCGCCAGTGTGGTGCGGGCGCGTCAGCAGGCCGAAGAGGCCCTGGCCGAAGCGCGCGCCTACCGCGACCAGATGCGCTCGCTCTACGAGGTGGCCTATACCCTCTCCACAACGGTTGATTATCGCCAGGTGCTGGAGACCACGCTGCGCGAAAGCCGCAAACTGGTGCCCTATTCGGCAGGGTTCGTGCTGCTGGCCTCGGGCCAACCCGATGAACTCTACGTCGCCGCCAGCCAGTCACTGGCGCCCGCCGATCAGTCGCGCCACATTACGGTGAGCAGCGGGTTGTTCGCGGCCCTGCGCAGCAGCGAGGCCCGGATCGTGCCCGATCTGTCCCGCGAACCGGATTTGCAGAGCTTCGAGAGCCTGCGCGCCTGCGCGCGCGCCTGTCTCATCCCCCTGCGGGCCGGGATGCGCACCTACGGCCTGCTGGTCGTGGCCAGCGAGAGTGCCGAGGCCTTCAGCGGCGAACAGGTCGCCAACCTGACCGCCCTCGCCAACTACGCGATTATGGCGCTGCACAACGCCCAGTTGATCTTTGATCTGAAAGAGGAGCGCAACAAGCTGATTTCCAAGGAAGAGCAGGTGCGCCACCAGCTCGCTCGCGATCTCCACGATGGCCCCGCCCAGGCCCTGGCGGCGATCACCATGAATGTGGAGTTCATCAAGCGGTTGCTAGAACGCGACCCGGCTCGGGTTGTCGAGGAGCTTGACAAGCTCAGCAGCCTGGCCAAGCGCACCACCTACGAAGTGCGCACTATGCTCTTCGAGTTGCGCCCACTGGTGCTGGAGAGCCAGGGCCTGCGCGCGACGCTCGAGCAGTATCTGGAGCGTTTCAAAAATGGCGCCAAAGAACCGCAGATCATCCTCGAAGCGGCCGATCTGAACGATGTGCGTCTGGGGAGCAAGGCCGAGGGCACCTTGTTCAACATCATCCAGGAAGCGATCAACAATGCCCTGAAGCATGCCCGCGCCGCGCACATCTGGGTGCGCCTGAGCCGCGAAGGGGATCACCTGGTGACAGTGGTGCAGGACGATGGCGCCGGCTTCGATATGCAGAGCGTGTTGCGCTCCTACGAGAAGCGCGGCTCTTTCGGCCTGCTGAACATTGACGAACGCGCGCGCCTGGTCGGCGGGTATGCTGAGATCGCCTCAACCCCCGGCAACGGCACGACCGTCAAGGTTATCGTGCCGATCGAGTCGTGAATCCCTACCTGAATCCTCAGCGCGTGCGCGCCGCTCTGCGGGCCCTCGACCTGCGCCCGACACGGGGCATGGGGCAGAACTTCCTCGTCGACCCGGTGGCCCTGGCTGCCATCGTCGAGGCCGCCGCTCTGCAGCCTGATGATCTGGTGATCGAGGTCGGGCCGGGCCTCGGCGTGCTGACCTGGGAACTCACCCGGCGCGCGGGCTTGACCATCGCCGTGGAGCTGGATAAGCGCCTGGCGGCGCGCCTGCGCGACGAATTCGCCGGCGCGCCGCTGCGGATCGTGCAGGCCGATGTGCTGCGCGTCGCCCCTGGCGAGCTCCTCGCCGCCGCCGAACGCCAGCCGCCCTACAAACTGGTGGCCAATTTGCCGTATGCCATCACCGCGCCCGTCTTACGTCACTTCCTCGAGGCCCGCGAACCGCCCGACCTGAGCGTGGTGCTGGTGCAGTGGGAAGTCGCCGAGCGTATCACGGCCGCGCCGGGCGATCTGAGCGTGCTGGCCCATGCGGTGCAACTCTACGCCGCGCCCGAGATCGTCACCCGTGTGTCCGCCAGCAGTTTCTATCCGCAACCGGCGGTCGACTCGGCAGTGCTGCGCCTGCGCCGCCGCGATGTCCCGCCGGTCGAGGTGGCCGATGTGCAGGCTCTTTTCCGGGTGATCAAAGCCGGCTTCCTGCACCCGCGCAAACAACTCGGTAACGCCCTGGCCGGCGGCCTGGCGGCGCTGGGGATCAAAGTCTCGCGCGAGCAGGCCCTGGCGGCGCTGGAGCGCGCCGGCATCGCCCCTACGCGCCGCGCTGAGACCGTCACCCTTGCCGAGTGGGCCGCCCTTACCCACGCCCTGACGCCGTTGCTACCGTGAACTGGGGGAACCAGGTTCCCCCGTACCTCCGCCCCCGCCGGCGGGAGGGCCTGGCCCTTGCGCAGGGGTCTGGGGAAACCCGGTTTCCCCAGACCCTCACTCAGTGGGAGGACAAAACCCTCCCAGGAGAACCCTTTTATCCCATTGGGAATGCGGGCCGGAGTCCCGCGCACCCAGGCTCTGGCCTGCGGGAGGGTTTGGGAGGGCGCAGGCTCTCCACTCCTCCCCGGGAGGCGACCGCGTACCTCATGTCATGTTACAATAGCATGTGATTATAAAAGTGCGACGACAAAGGAGAGCTACAACCTATGACCCAGACCGACCAGAACACGGGTTTCTCCGTGCTGCATCGGCACCAGTATGCCAATCTGTTTACCTTCCGCAAGAGCGGCGACGCTGTCAAGACGCCGGTGTGGTTCGCCCTGCGCAACGGCAAAGCCTATGTGATGACGACCATGGACTCGGGCAAGGTCAAGCGCATCCGCAACAACGGCCGGGTGCTGATCGGCCCATCGGATCGGGGCGGACGGCCCCTCGGCCCCACGGTCGAGGCGCGCGCGCGCCTGCTGGGGCCCGAAGAGAGCGGCGTGGCGAAGGAGGCCCTCGACGAGAAGTACGGGCTGATGAAGGCGGTCTTTGACTTCTTCGGCACCTTGAGCGGGATGGAGCGGGCCTGGATCGAAATTGAACCGGCCTGATCGCAG
>DAOTYR010000543.1:0-3419 GCA_034434655.1 Chloroflexaceae bacterium | reverse complement strand
GGCCACCACCAACAGGAACCCGTATGCCAGACCTGCGCAAAGTCGCCCTGTTCACCAACGAATACCCGCCGAATGTCTACGGCGGCGCCGGCGTGCACGTGGAGTACCTCAGCCGGGCCTTGAGCAAGATGCTGCCGGTGGAGGTGCGCTGCTTCGGCGACCAGCGTGTGGACGCGCCGAACCTCACCGTGCGCGGCTATCCCCGCTGGGAAGAGACTGCCCGCAATACCGATCCCCGCTTCGTGGGTGCGGTTGACGCCTTCAACCGTTCCCTGCTGATGGCCAAGGATAACCTCGACGCCAGTGTGGTCCACTGTCACACCTGGTACACCGACATGGGCGGCCTCCTGGCCAGTAAGCTCTGGGGCGTGCCCTATGTCCTCACCATCCACTCCCTCGAACCCCTGCGCCCCTGGAAGGTCGAGCAACTCGGCAATGCCTACCACCTCAGTTCGTGGATGGAGCGCACCGCCATCGAACAGGCCGATGCGGTGATCGCCGTCTCCCGCGAGACCCGCGATGATGTGCTGCGTCTCTTCTCCATCGCTCCTGAGAAGGTCCATGTCATCTACAATGGCATTGACCTGGCCGAGTATCGTCCCGTCGCCGCCACCGACGCGCTCCTCCGCTACGGCGTCGATCCGTCGCGGCCCTATGTGCTGTTCGTCGGGCGGATCACCCGCCAGAAGGGTATTATCCATCTGGTCAACGCCATCCCCCAGCTTGACCCGCGCCTCCAGGTTGTGCTCTGCGCCGGGGCGCCCGATACCCCCGACATCGGCCGCGAGATGGAGGAGCGCGTTGCCGCCGTCAGCGCCGGGCATCCCGGCGTCATCTGGATCCGCGAGATGCTCGCCCGCCCCGATGTGATCCAGATGTACTCCCACGCTACGGTCTTCTGTTGCCCTTCGGTCTATGAGCCATTCGGGATCATCAATCTCGAGGCCATGGCCTGCGAAACCGCCGTGGTCGCCTCGGCGGTCGGGGGCATCAAAGAGGTCGTCGTTCCCGAGGAGACCGGGCTGCTGGTGCCCCTCACCTTGAAACCGGGAACCTTCGACCCGCTCGACCCGGCCCGCTTCTCCGCCGATCTCGCTGCGGCCATCAACCGGGTAGCCGGCGATCCCGCCCTGCAGAAACGCTTCGGCCAGGCCGGGCGCCGCCGCGTCGAGGAGCATTTCAGTTGGGAGGCCATCGCCCACCGCACCCTGGAGTTGTATCGTTCGCTGGTCGAACAGCATCAAATGTAGGAGTGGGCGTAAGTGTTCATAGTTCTCCTGGGAGCGCGGGCATCTTGCCCGCGGAGACGCGACGCGGGCGGGACGCCCGCGCTCCCGGGCGCGTGGGTTACCCCAAGTTTGAACACTTACGAGTGGGCCGCCTGTCCGCCGCTGAGGGCGGGAGCCCGGCACGCAGGGGGATGGGGAAAGCGGGTTTCCCCAAACCTTCACCTGGTGGGAGGGTTTGGGAGGGCTACGCCCTCCCAGGAACAACCTTTTTCATCCCGTGGGGGCGTGGGGAAACCGGGTTCCCCACTCCCCCGCCTGCGGGCGGGAGGGGGCGGGCGCAGCCCGCAAGCAGGAGCATGGGGAAACCGGGTTTTCCCATCCCTTCACCCTCTCGCGGGGGGGATTTCCACCTCGGAACCATGCCTGAAGTTGAAAGGAGCCGTCCGCATGTCCGAAGAAGTGTCGGTCACCCTGCGCCTCGCCGAGGGGATGCATTTTATCGGCGAAGATCGCGCCGGTCGAACGATTGATCTCGACAGCCCCGGCGAGGGCGCCGGCGTCGCTCCATCGCCGATGGCCGCCGTGCTGATGACCCTGGCCGGCTGTTCGGGGATGGACGTTGTCTCGATTATGCGCAAGAAACGCCAGGATCTGCGCGGGCTTGAAGTCATCGCCACCGGCACGCGCCGCGATGAGTATCCCCGCGTCTACACCGCCATTCGCCTCGATTATCGCTTCACCGGCAGCGGTCTTGATCCGGCTGCCTGCCAGCGGGCCATCGAACTCTCCCGCGATCGCTATTGCCCCGTCTGGGCTATGCTGCGCCCAACGGTAGACATAAGCTACACCTTTACCATCAACGAGCCGTAGGGACGAACAAGGGTTCTCCCCCGGCGAACAGCCGTTCGCCCCCTGCGGTGCCGTTAGTAAGTGTTCACATTTCTCCTGGGAGCGCGGGCATCTTGCCCGCGGAGAAGCGACGGGGGCGAAACGCCCTCGCTCGCAGGCGCGTGGGTTACCCCAAGTGTGAACAGTTACTGCCGTTATGCCGCCGGGGGCGCATGGTGCTTTGCCCGCGTGATGTCCGGGGCGAGTGTGGGACCAGGCGGTGGAGCCGGAGGCGCCGCCGGTTTGCCCGCGTGATGTCCGGGGCGAGTTCTTCGCCCCTCCGGCGCCCGTTACGGGCGCTCGAACGGCTGCCCCAGCGCGGCGGGGGCCGGCGCCGCCAGGCGCCCCACCAGTGCCTGCGCGGGCCGGCGCAGCACCGGCGGTAGCCCGCCGATGCGCCGGCTTACCCGCTGGCTCCCGGCCAGGTTGACCAGCACCAGCACGGCGATCATCAGCGCGAAGGGCGCCACCTGGAACACCTGCGTCGGCAGACCCGCCAGCACGCTCTGCATACGCAGGGCCAGGATCTCCAGCGCCGCGAAGAGATAGCAGCCCAGCGCCACCCGCCATGGTCGCCAGCCGCCGAAGATAACGATAGCCAGGGCGATCCAGCCGGTGCCAAAGGTGTGCCGGTAGCTCCACCCCTGCTTCAGGTCGAGCGAGTAGACCGCCCCCGCGATGCCTACCAGGGCGCCCCCCGCCACGGTCACCAGGTAGCGCATCGGCACCACCGGCACGCCACGGGCATAGGCGGCCTGCGGCCGTTCGCCCAGGGCGCGCAGGGTCAGCCCGGCCCGCGTCTGGAACAGCAACCAGCTCAGCAGTGGCACCAGCAGAAAGCTCGTGTAAATGGCCAGATCGTGCCGGAACAGGATCGGCCCGATCAACGGCAGGTCGGCCAGACCGGGGATGGGTAGGAACGGCACCGCCGGCCCCGGTACCCGCGCAAACGGCGCCCCCAGGAACGACGAGAGTTCTGTGCCGAGCAGGGCCAGCACGAAGCCCACCGCCGTCTGCGACTGCCGCAGGCTCAGGCTCAGGAAACACAGCGCCAGCGCGATCAGCGCGCCGGTCAGCGCCGCGGCCCCAAAGCCCAGCAGCACGCTCTGCGTGTTCAGCGCCACCGCAAAGGCGATCATCGCCCCCATCAGGATGGTCCCGTCCAGCGACAGGTTGACCACCCCCGCGCGTTCGGTGAGCGTCTCGCCCATCGTGGCGAAGATCAGCGGCGCCGCTGCCGCCAGCACCGCCGCCACGAAGATCGTTGCCTGGTCCATAGGCAGGTCTCTGTCTCCCCTCATA
>DAOTYR010000542.1:0-2963 GCA_034434655.1 Chloroflexaceae bacterium | reverse complement strand
TCGTCAAGGTACTGAGGGATCTCTTCGACGATACGCAGACCGGACGGGTATACTGGGATCTGGCGCAAGACGAAGCGAACCGGGAGGCGCTGCGTACCCTTGGCCTGACCGAGGGAGTAATGAACAGCGTTTCTCCAGGGCCCACTGGCGCGCTGAAGGAACCGGCGCGCTTCGTGGGCGCCAATCTCTTCAGGCGCCTCGCTGATACAAAATCCCCTGAAGGACGACCGTCGGCGCAGGGCCTCTTCCAGACCTTTCTTGACGATCATCCCCCTGCTCCAGCCTCCGCAGCCCCTCGCCTGGGATGCATACTGATCAATCTCTCCCTGCTCAGGGTGCGCAACGTCTGGTATGATGCCCTGCTCCTCCTCTGTTTTGCCTGTCACTCACAGGAGTTACGCGGTCGTCTTCCGACGGGGAGGAGTGGAGGGCCTGCGGCCCGCCACCAACCAGTTGTTGCCCGCCCGCGGCGGGAGGGCCGTGGGGGTTGCGCCAGGCCGCCTGGCCGCCGCGGGCAGGAACAGGGGTATGCGGGGAGACGAAGCCTCCCCGCACCCCTCCACCGCGTACGTCCTGTTATTTATTGTACCACGGGAGGGTGAAGCGCACCGTGGCGCCCTGGCCCGGGGTGCTCTCGGCCCAGATGCGCCCACCGTGGGCCTCGACGATGCGCCGGGCAATGGCGAGACCCAGGCCTGCGCCGCCGCTGGCGCGCGCCCGTGAGGGGTCGGCCCGGTAGAAGCGGTCGAAGATCCGCGGCAGATCCTCGGGGGCGATGCCTGTGCCGGTGTCGCGCACCTCGAAGAGGGCCTCGGAGGGGCCGGCCTGCACCGTCAGGGTAACGCTCCCGCCCGGCGGGGTGTGGCGCAGGGCGTTGTTGACCAGGTTCCCCAGGACCTGGGCGATCCGCTGGGGGTCGGCGCTCAACTCCGGTACGCTTTCGGCCTCGACGCGCATGGTGATGTTACGCTCGATAGCCTGATGGGCGAAGGAAGCGCGGGCGTCCTCCAGCAGCCGCGCGGGGATGATCGGCTCGACGTGCAGGGCCAGTTGCCCGGCGTCGGCCAGGGCCAGCAGACGCAGGTCCTCCACCAGGCGCTCCAGCAGGGCCACCTTGTCGAGTAGTGCGTCAATCTGGTCGGCCTCGGCGCGATACACGCCATCCTGGATACCTTCCAGCCGGCCCTTGATGATCGAGAGGGGGGTGCGCAACTCGTGGGCCACATCGGCGGTAAGCTGGCGGCGCTGGCGGTCGGCGTCCTCCAGGGCATCGGCCATCTGGTTGAAGCTGCGGGCCAGATCGGCCACTTCGCGCACCAGCCCCGGTTGCACGCGCACCTGGAGGTTGCCGGCGGCCATCGCGTGGGCTGCCGCGTCAAGCTGGCGCAGGGGGGTGCTGATGCGGCTCGAGAAGAAGGCTGCCAGGGCGATCAGCATGGCCGCCAGGACCACACCGGCCCCCAGGATGCCGCGGGCGAGCGTCCCGGCGCCTTGCTGGTCGCCTGGCGCGCCGCGGTAGACCAGCACCAGCGCGCCGATCTGGTCGCCCCGCAGGATAATGGGCACCGAGCGCACCGTCAGGCCATCGCCGCGGCTGATGGGCAGCGGAACGTCGCCGGGCAAACCGATGAGCGGCGTGGGCGGCGGAGGGGGAACCTCGACGCGGATGCTCCCGCCAGGGGCGTCGCCGGGCAAACCGATGGGCGGCGTGGGCGGCGGGGCCTGGCCCGGTGAGGAGGGGCGCATGGTGACGACGCGGCCCTGCGCATCGAGCAGGGCCACGCTCTCCAGATTGGCGGCCCGCAGCTCGCGCTCGATCGCTCGCAGCCTGAGATCAACCCCCGTCCAGGCGCCGTTCCGCTCATAGAGGCGCGCCAGCCGGCGCGCCTCGGCGCGGGCCAGCACTTCCGGGCGCAGGACCCGCTCGCCCTGGACGCGCTGCTCGTTCTGTCCGGCCAGCCAGAACAGGAGCAACATGCCTCCCACTCCCAGCACGATCACCAGGGTGAAGGCGGTTAACATCAGGCTAAAAATACGTGGACGCATACGACCATGTCACAGCGGGGGGGCTGCGCCTCGCCGCTTCCAGCCGCCGGGCAGGGGGAGGGGAAAGCTGGTTTCTCCTTTCTTCCCGCCCACGGCGCAGGGCCGCCGCAGACGCCTTTACGCCGGCGACTCGGCAAACTTATAGCCTACCCCGTAGACCGTCAAAATGTAACGCGGAGCAGCGGGGTCAGGCTCGATTTTACGGCGCAGGTTCTTGATATGCGCGTCAATCGTGCGGTCGTAGCCGGTGTAGTGGGTGTCGTAGACCCGTTCGAGCAACTGGGCGCGAGTGAAGGGCCGGCCCGGTTCGCGCGCGAGGACCGCCAGCAGGTCGAACTCGGTGGCGGTCAACTCGATCGGCTCGCCGCCGCGGCGGACGCTCCGACGCTCGAGGTCAACGCTCAGGTCGCCGCAGCGGATCACGCCGGCTGGCGCGCCCGCGTCCTCGCTGCGGCGCAGCACGGCGCGGACGCGGGCCACCAGTTCGCGCGGGCTGAAGGGCTTGGTGATGTAGTCGTCGGCCCCCAGTTCCAGGCCGATCAGCCGGTCGGCCTCCTCGACGCGCGCGGTGAGCATAATGATCGGCAGCTTGCGCGTGGCCGGGTCCTGTCGCAGCACACGGGTGACATCCAGGCCGTCCATCCCCGGCAGCATCAGATCGAGCACCATGAGCGCCGGGCGCTCGAGCCGGACCAGGCGCAGCGCGGTTGGCCCATCGCCGGCGGTAATGACGCGAAACCCGGCCCGGTCCAGGTAATCGCGGGCGATCTGCACGATACCTGGCTCATCATCAACGACGAGAATGGTGCGGGTCATACGCTCCTGCCTGCCGCCGGGCGGGATTTGCGGAACTCCGGTTTCGCCCCTCCCTGCCGGTGGCGCTAGCGGCCCCAGGGCCGGTTGGAGCAGTATGGGGA
>DAOTYR010000541.1:0-7012 GCA_034434655.1 Chloroflexaceae bacterium | reverse complement strand
GCTTCTACCGCATTGGGACGCCCCAGCGCACGGCTCTGGTCGCCCCTCTCCCGCGCGCGGGAGAGGGGCAGGGGGTGAGGGCCAATCAGCGCATCCCAACGCCATAAAGCCCCTCGGCGCTCATGTGTTCTGTCCGCCCCTAAACGGGCGGGGGGGGTGGGGAAACCCGGTTTCCCCATCCCTCTGCTTGAGCGGCACTACGTTTATGGTCTTTGAGAAATGCATCCGGTATACCGGGCTGGCCGTGGGGCTAATGGTCTTTGAAAAATTCATCCGCTATGCCAGTCTAGCCGTCGGGCTAAAGCCCTCGGCTACGGGATGCGAAGCCCGCCTGCGCGGGCTAGAGCGGAGTATGTATTCAAAGACCATAAGCCCTCAGGGGATGGGAAGGCCGCCGGCGCGGCCTATACCCGTTTAATGGAGGAGGGAACCCGGCGCCTCCCCCCAGCGGGGGGAGGCTGGGAGGGGGGCTGAACGCGGCGAACGGTGGTCACCTCAGCCGTCCATGCGGCTCCGCCGCACCACGCCGTAATGAACATACGGTTGTTCCTGGGAGGGCGCAGCCCTCCCAGACCCTCCCACCGGGTGGGGGGATGGGGAAACCCGGTGCCCCATCCCCCTGCGGGGCGGGGGCGTGGGGAAACCCGGTTTCCCCACATCCCTCGCCGAGGACGTATGTTCACGTTAGGATGCCATGTGAACACTTCCAGCGAACGGTAAGACAATGTCTATGCAAGGTCTAACCCTGGTGCTCGCCGACGACCACCACCTGGTGCGCGAAGGGCTGCGCCTGCTGCTGGAGACGCGGCTGCAGTGCCGCGTTGTCGGCGAGGCCGCCACCGGCGCCGAAGCCGTGGCCCTGGTGCGCGAGCATCGCCCCGACATCCTGATCGTCGATCTGAGCATGCCGGGGATGAGCGGCATTGATGTAACTCGCACCGTAGTGTCGCAGGTGCCGAAGACGCGCGTGATTGTGCTCTCCATGCACGGCGACGAACCGCACGTCCGCGAGGCGTTGCGGGCCGGGGCGATGGCCTACGTGTTGAAGGAGTCGCTTGCCGATGACTTTTTGCATGCCATTGCCCAGGTGGCCGCCGGGCAGCGCTATCTCAGCCCGCGTCTGGCCGAGCGGGCGATCAGTTCCTTCGCCGGCGAGCCTACCGGCGCCACGACGGCAAACGCGGAGCACCTGAGCCCCCGCGAGCGCGAGGTGCTGAGCCTGGTTGCCCAGGGTCTGACCAGCGCGGCTATCGCCGAGCGCCTGGGCATCAGCGTGCGCACCGTGGAGTGGCATCGCGCCCGGTTGCTGCATAAACTCGGGCTGCACAGCGTCGCCGACCTGGTGCGCTATGCCTTCCAGCATGGCCTGGCGCCCGAGACTGAATAGTACTACGTTCGCCCAGGACGCGCATATGAAAACGGCAGACCAGTTCACAGCCGAATTGGCGCCGTGGAGCGTATCGGTCGCCGAAGCCTACGCCGCGCTCGGCTCCGGCCCCGGCGGGCTTTCGGCCCCGGAGGTCGCGGCGCGCCTGCGTCGCTACGGTCCAAACACCCTCCAGACAGTCAGGGGTCGGCCCCTGATCTGGACCTTCATTGAGAACTTCACCCACCTGATGGCCATCCTGCTCTGGATCGCCGGCGCGATCGCCTTTCTGGTACGGTTGCCCCAACTCGGCGTGGCCATCTGGACGGTCACGCTGATCAACGGGTTGTTCAGTTTCTGGCAGGAGTATCGGGCCGAGCGGGCCGCCGCGGCCTTGCGCGCGCTGCTGCCGGCCAGGGCGCGGGTGCTGCGCGATGGCGCTGTGCAGGAGGTGCCGCGCGATGAGCTTGTGCCCGGTGACCTGCTGCTGCTGGCCGAAGGCGACCTTGTCGCCGCCGACGGGCGCCTGGTCGAGGCCGCCGAACTGCGGGTCGATCAGGCTACGCTCACCGGAGAGGCGCGCGCCGTTTCCAAACACGCCGAAACCTACGCCGGCGGTGAGACCGGCCCCGCGTTGCCCAATGTGGTCTTCGCCGGCACCACGGTGGTCGCCGGCAGGGGCAAGGCGCTCGTCTTTGCCACTGGCATGCGCAGCGCCTTCGGGGCGATCGCCCGGATGACCCAGAGCGTTACCGAGACCCCCAGTCCCCTGCAGCAAGAACTGGCGCGTCTGACCCGGATCGTCAGCGCGATTGCTATCGGGGTGGGGGCATTCTTCTTTGTCCTCGCGGTCAGCGTGGTGCACATCGCTCCTGTGGAGAGCTTTATGTTCGCCATGGGCATGATCGTCGCCTTCGTGCCGGAAGGACTCTTGCCCACCGTCACCCTGGCCCTGGCCATCGGCGTGCAGCGCATGGCCCGCCGGCACGCCCTGGTCAAACGCCTCTCCTCCATCGAGACCCTCGGCTGCACCCAGGTGATCTGTACCGATAAGACCGGCACCCTGACCCAGAACGCGATGACCGTGCGCTACCTGTGGGCCGGTGGTCGGCAGTTCGAGGTGAGCGGCAGCGGCTACGACCCCTCCGGCGGCATCAGCGCCGATGGCCAGCTCTGCGGCCCCGCTCCCGGCGACGATCTGTACGACCTGTTGCGCGCCGCGGCGCTCTGCAACGATGCCCGGCTCCTGCCGCCGGGGAGCGCTCCCGCCGGTCACGGCAACGCGAGCGGCTGGAGCATCCTCGGCGACCCGACCGAAGCGGCGCTCCAGGTCGCGGCGCGGAAAGGCGGGTTGGACCCGGAAGCGTTGGCCCGCGCCGAGCCGCGCATCCACGAGTTGCCCTTCGAGTCGCGCCGCAAGCTCATGAGCACGGTGCATCGCGCCGCCGGCGCGCGGGTGTATACCAAAGGCGCGCCCGACGATGTGCTGGCCCGGTGTACGGCCATGCGCCTCTCCGGTCGAGATGTCCCCCTCGATGAGCGGCTGCGGGCCGAGGCGCGCGCGGTCAAGGATCGCTTCGCCCGCAGCGGGCTGCGGGTGCTGGGGGTTGCGCAGCGCCAGTTGCCGGAGGACCAGCCTCCGCACGAGGCCGAAGCGGTCGAGCGTGGCCTGACCTTCCTGGGTCTGGTGGCGATGTACGACCCGCCCCGGCCCGAGGTGGCCGCGGCGGTTGCCAGGTGTCACCGGGCCGGCATTCGCATCGTGATGATCACCGGCGACGATGGGCTGACGGCCACGACCATCGCCCGGCGCCTCGACCTGGTGCGGCAGGAGCATCCGCACCTCGTGACGGGGGTGGAACTTGACACGCTCCCTGACGCGGATCTAGAGCGGATCCTCCGCGAGGAGGTGATCTTCGCCCGCGTCGCCCCCGAGCACAAGCTCCGGATCGTCGCGGCGCTGCAGCGCATGGGCCTGGTCGTGGCCGTAACCGGTGATGGGGTGAACGACGCGCCCGCGCTCAAACAGGCCGACATCGGCGTGGCCATGGGCATGAGCGGCACCGACGTGGCCCGCGAATCGGCGGACATCATCCTCACCGACGACAATTTCGCCACCATCGTCCACGCCGTCGAAGAGGGACGCACCGTCTACGCCAACATTCGCAAGTTTGTGACCTACATTTTCACCAGCAACATGCCTGAAGCCGTGCCCTTCGTGCTCTTCGCCTTGAGTGGCGGGCGCATGCCACTGGCGTTGACGGTGATGCAGGTGCTGGCGATTGACCTGGGCACCGACCTGTTGCCGGCTCTGGCCCTCGGGGCCGAGCCGGCCGAACCCGGGGTCATGGATCGCCCCCCGCGTCGGCGCGAGGAGCACCTGATCACCCGCGGGCTGCTCCTGCGCTCCCTCTGTTTTCTCGGCCTGATCCAGAGCGCGGCGGCGATGCTGGCCTTCTACACGATCTACTGGGGCGCCGGTTACGCCGGGCAGTGGCTCGATCTGCCCGGCAGCGGCCCTCTCTACCAGATGGCGACCACCATGACCCTGGCGGCGATTGTGGCAACCCAGATCGGCAACCTGTTCGCCCAGCGCACCGAAGCGACCTCGATCCTGAGCGTCGGGCCGGGCCGCAACCGGCTCATCTGGATCGGCATCGCGGTGGAACTGACGCTGATTGTCGCCATCGTCTATCTGCCCCCGCTGCAGTGGATCTTCGGCACGGCGCCCTTGCCCGCGGCGAGCTGGCTGGTGTTCCTGGCATGCACCCCCGTGCTGCTGATCGCCGACGAGGCGCGTAAGGCCGCGCTCCGTCGCTACCGGCGGCGCCGGCGGGCAGATCTGCCGGCGCCCGGAGTCTTTTCTGGGAGGTGAGCAATGCGTGTCATCATCCTTGGCTGTGGCCGCATTGGCTCGGGACTGGCCGCGCGGCTCGGCTACGCCGGCCACAGCGTCACGGTGATCGAACCGGTCGCTGCGGCGCTGGCCCATTTGCCCGAGGGTTTTCACGGGCGGACCTTCGTCGGCGACGTGCTCGACCGGCGGCTCCTGCTCGAAGCGGGCATTGACCACCAGGACGCCCTCGCCGCCGTGACCCCCAGCGACGACGTCAACATCGTCGCCGCCCGGCTGGCGCGTCTGGTCTTCCGCGTGCCGCGCGTCGTGGCGCGGGTCTACAACCCCCGCGCCGCCGAGGTCTACCGGCGCCTCGGCGTGCAGACCGTGTGTACCACGACCTGGGGCATCAGCCGCATCGCCGAACTCTTGAGCTACTCCGAACTGGAGCCGGTGGCGAGCCTGGGCAGCGACGTAGATATCCTCGAGGTCGCCGTGCCGCCCTTGCTGGTGGGGCGCCCGGTCAGTGTCATAACCGCGCCCGGCGAGATCCAGGTCGCGGCGATCAGTCGCGGCGGGCGCACCTTTTTGCCCCAGCCGGCCACGCGCCTCGAAGCGGGCGATCGGCTGCACCTGGTTGTGCTGGCGGCGGCCACCGATCATCTGGCGGCCCTGCTCCGGCAGTGAAGGAGGCTGGCCATGCGTGTGCTGATTGTTGGTGGCGGGCAGGTAGGGTCGTACCTGGCCGGATTGCTCCTGGAGCAGCGGCATACCGTGACCATCATCGAGCTGCATGAGGCGACAGCCGTGGCCTTGCGCCACGCCTTGCCCAACGTCGCCGTGGTCCACGGCAACGGCACCGACCCGGGGGTGCTGGAGCTGGCCGGCATTCACAATGCCAATCTGGTTGCCGCCGTCACCGGCGCCGACCCGACCAACCTGGTGATCACCAGCCTGGCGCGCTTCGCCTTCAACGTGCCGAAGGCTGTCGCGCGGGTGAACAATCCTCACAACACCTGGATGTTCATCCCCGAAATGGGCGTGGACCTGGCCCTGAACCAGGCCGAGGTGCTGGCGCGCCTGATTACGCAAGCTATGCGGTAGGAGCGCGCGTGAACGAAAGGAGATCTCCCATGAGCAGCGTCCTCGATCAAGTTATGGACATGCTGCGCGAAGCAGCGGTTCCCTTTGAATTGATCCACCATCGCGCCGATTATACTGCCCAGGAAACCGCGCAGGACACCCACACCCCGGGGCGCCGGTTCATCAAAACCGTGGTGGTGCGGGTTGATGACGACCTGGCGCTGGCGCTGCTCCCCGCGCCGCGTATGGTGAACGTCGAGGCCATCCAGCAGGCCCTGGGCGCCTCCAGGGTGCGTCTCGCCAGCGAAGCCGAGATCGCCGAGCGCTTCCCTGCCTGTGAGGTGGGCGCCTTGCCGCCCTTCGGCTCGCTCTTCGGTGCGCCGGTCTATAGCGACCTGCCCCTGGACGACGACGAACTGGTCACCTTCACGGCAGGGACGCACCGCGACGCCATCCGGATGCGCTACGGCGACCTGCGGCGCCTCGTTGGCGCCACGCCGCTCACCTTCGCTGAATAGCCAGGTAGTTGTCTTTTCGCCTTCGCCGCACCTCCGACGGGGATGGGGCAACCCGGTTTCCCCATCCGTAACTGTTCACACCCGGGGTAACACACACGCCTGGGAGCGAGGGCGGGACGCCCGCGTCGCGTCTCCGCGGGCAAGCTGCCCGCGCTCCCAGGAGACATGTGAACACTTACCCCCATCCCCCGGCCCGCGCCAGGGAGCAAGTTCTCCCCGATCACAACCCGTACAATTACGGGTCTTTAACGTGCATCACCACGTATGGCAGTCGCCCCCTCCCTGCCCTACACTTAGGATGTCAGACAGTATGCATTGCCTACCTGCTGTTCCCCTGACGGACGCGGACGGGGGCGAGGATGCAGCCCTTCCCGCAAAAACTCGTCACAACCAGGTTGGCAAGTCAATGAGCGCCATACCCGCCTGCGCCCTCAGGCGCGGTTCAGGATAGCGTAACGTAAAGAGAGGAAAGCCTTGGATCGCTACACGTGCCTTCGCGAACTCCTGCCGGTGATCGAGACGGCGTTGGCGGCCAAGGGTTATGTGGCCAGGGCCGCGTACCGCTACGCAGTTGATGGCAGGCGCGTCACGGTGATGACGCGCGGTGCGGCGGTGATCACCCTCCACGAGGACCTGGGGCGCGACATGGCCGACATTACCGTCTACGGCAGCCCCGAGACGGGCGGTATCGGCGTGCTGGAAGAGTTGCCACCACCGTTCCCCTCGGTCTCCGGTCAGGCGCTGATGCCCTGACCCTACGCCAGGTTGCCATCCCACGCTCAGCGGGTCGCTGCCCGGCTGGAGCGCGCCGGGGATGGCTGATGGCGCGCCACGCGGCGGTTCGCCGTGCTCCTCGCGAAACCGGCTCCAGGGCTCTCCTTGCGGTGAAGATGTGCCCCGGTGGGTGGAAATACCGGGAAATCCGGTTCTCCGTATCCCTCCAACCGGCGGGCAGAGTCGTGGGGAAACCCGGTTTCTCTACCCTCCTCCACCTGGCGTTGATGATCTTTAAGAATTGCATCCGGCTGGGAGGGCGCAGCCCTCCCAGACCCTCCCCCCGGGTGGGGGGCTGGGGGAAACCCGGTTTCCCCGGCCCCCTGCGTGAGGGCCAGACCCTCCCGCGGGCGGGGGGATGGGGGACCCAGGGTCCCCCATCCCCCTGCTTGCGGGCGGCGCCCTCCCAGACCCTCCCCCCGGGTGGGGGGCTGG
>DAOTYR010000540.1:0-4771 GCA_034434655.1 Chloroflexaceae bacterium | reverse complement strand
GCGCGCATCGGCATTGTCGAGGCAGGCGCCTACGCGCCGGCCTCTTCGATCACCGCGGCAGAGATCGCCCGCCGCAGCGGTATTCCCGAACAGGAACGCGCCTATGGAAATGTATCTCGGTGACTGGCTTGGCCGGCGCGCCCGGCTGACCCCGGACAGGATCGCTCTCTACGATGCCGAATGCGGTATGCGACCGATCAGCTACGCCGCCTGGGACGCGCAGGCCACCCGCGCGGCGGCGCTCCTGCGGCGCCTCGGCGTGGCGCGGGGCGAACGGGTGGCGGTGCTGGCCTACAACTCGGTCGCTTTCCTCGATCTGTGGTTCGCCTGTGGCAAGATCGGCGCGATTATGCAGCCCCTCAACTGGCGGCTCACCCCCGCCGAACTGGCCGCCCTTGTCGCCGATGCCACGCCCAGCGTCTTCGTGTACGGCCCCGAATTCGCCCCGCTGATCGCCGGCCTGCGCCCGCAGGCGCCCTCGGTGCGCGTCTGGATGGCCTTCGACGCGGCCACCCGCGCCGCGGAGAGCGATGTCGCCTTCGATGAACGCGATGCCTGCCATGAGCCTGTGCCCCCCCTCGCCTTGAGCTGGGATGACCCCTGGGTGATCTGCTACACCGGCGGCACCACCGGCACGCCCAAGGGCGCCGTGCTCACCCACGGCAACGTCGCCTGGAACGCCGTGAATACCGTGGCGAGCTGGGGCCTCGATGCCCACGATGTCGCCATTCTCAACGCGCCCCTGTTTCACACCGGCGGGCTGAACGTCTTTACCGCGCCCCTGGTGCTCGTCGGCGGGGCCTCGGTGGTCTGCAAAGGGTTTCAGGCTGACCAGGTGTTCGATCTGGTCAACTCGGGAGTGGTGACCCTCTTCTTCGGCGTGCCGACCATGTTCATCGCCTTGCAACAGCACCCGCGCTGGCCGGACGTTGATTTCTCGCGCCTCAAGCTGGTGATCAGCGGCGGCGCGCCCTGCCCCATGCCCGTCTTCGAGGAGTTCTGGCGTCGGGGCGTGGATTTCAAGACCGGCTACGGGCTGACCGAGGCCGGTCCCAACACCTTCTGGCTGCCGCCCGAAGATGTGCGCCGCAAGCCGGGCGCGGTGGGCCATCCGCTGATGTTCATTGACCTCAAACTGGTGGACGCCGAGGGCCATGAGGTGGGGCCGGGCGTGGTGGGCGAATTGCTCATCCGCGGGCCGCACGTCTGCGCGGGCTACTGGGGCCGCCCCGCCGAGACGGCCAGGGCCTTCACTCCCGACGGCTGGCTGCGCACCGGTGACCTGGCCGTGCGTGATGACGAAGGCTACTACACGATCGTTGGCCGCTTGAAAGATGTGATCATCTCTGGCGGCGAAAACATCTATCCCGCCGAAGTGGAGAGCGTGCTGGCCGCCCACCCTGCGGTGGCCGAGGTGGCCCTCATCGCCGCCCCCGATCCCAGGTGGGGCGAGGTGGGCTGGGCCGTGGTGGCGCCGCGTCCCGGCCAGCCGCGCGATAGCGATGGCTTGCTGGCCTTCGCTGGCGAGCGGCTGGCCCGCTACAAGCTTCCGCGCCGGGTCATCTGGGCCGACGCGCTGCCCAAGACCGCTGCGGGCAAGATCGACAAGCAGGCTCTGGTTCGCGCCTATGTCACCGCACCACAGGAGGAACACGCATGAGCACCATTCCCTTGCTGCCCGGCATCACCTCGCGGATGGTTGACACGCCGCGCCTGCGCCAGCACGTGCGTTTCAGCGGCCCTGAAGACGGCGTTCCCGTGATCTTTATCCACGGGAACAACTCCTCGGCAACGTTCTGGGAAGAGACCATGCTGGCCCTGCCCGCCGGTTTCCGCGGCATCGCCCCCGACCTGCGCGGCTACGGCGATACCGAGTTCAAACCGGTGGACGCCACGCGCGGGTGCGATGATTTCGCCGACGACGCGCTGGCCCTCGCCGATACTCTGGGCATCGAACGCTTCCACCTGGTCGGCCATTCGCTCGGCGGCGTGGTGGCGTGGGCCATGCTGGCTATCGCCCCCGAACGCCTGATCAGCGTCACCCTGGCCGCGCCCGGCTCGCCCTACGGCTTCGGCGGCACCAGGGACGTGAACGGCACGCCGATCTGGCCCGACTTCGCCGGTTCCGGCGCGGGCCTGGTGAGCCAGGAGTTCGCCCAGCGCGAGGCGGCCCAGGATCGCAGCGAGGAGAATCCCCAGTCCGCGCCCCGGGTGGTGATGAACACCTACTACTGGAAGCCGCCCTTCCGCCCCGCCCGCGAAGAAGCCTTGCTCTCCGGCCTGCTGAGCATCAAGGTGCGTCCCGACCACCATCCCGGCGATCTGACGCCCAGCGAGAACTGGCCGGGCGTGGCCCCCGGCGTGCTGGGACCGAATAACGCCCTTTCGCCAAAGTACCTTGGCGCGATGCCCGGGCGCATTCTGGCCGCCGCCGCCAAACCGCCGATCCTCTGGGTCCACGGCGCCGATGACCAGATTGTTTCGGATGCGAGCCTGTTCGATGTCGGCACCCTGGGCAAACTCGGCGTGCTGCCGAACTGGCCCGGCGAGGACGTCTACCCCCCGCAGCCGATGGTCGGGCAGATCCGCCACTTTCTGGAGCGCTATGCGGCTGCCGGGGGCCGCTTCCGCGAGGTGCAACTGGCCGACTGTGGTCACACGCCCTACCTGGAGAAGCCGGAGGAGTTCAACGCGGCCTTTCATGCCCATCTGCAGGGCGCGTGATCGCGTCCGCGAGTACGTGTTCACAGTTCTCCTGGGAGCGCGGGCATCTTGCCCGCGGAGACGCGACGCGCGTGGGACGCCCGCGCTCCCAGGCGCGTGGGTTACCCCAGGTGTGAACACTTACGTCCGCGTGTGGGAGGGCAGACCGGCCCGGGCCGCCGCGCGGCCTGGTCGGGCCGGGCGCCCGGGTTCCCCATGCCCCTACCCGGCGGGAGGGTTTGGGAGGGCTGTGCCCTTAAGCGGGGTGATGGGGAAACCTGGTTTCCCCATCACCCCACCCGGTGAGAGGGTCCGGTCCGTATTTGACAGCCTGTCGCCATGCAACCTATAATTGTCAACGATCACCTAGATTTGGTGAGGTTTGTATGGGCGACGATCCCCACTATCTCTCCCTCTCCGCCGCCAGCAAGCTCCTCGGCGTCCACAGCACGACGCTGCGGCGCTGGGCCGACGATGGCGCGGTGCCGGTGTATGTCACGCCGGGCGGCCACCGGCGCTTTGCCCGCAAGGACATCGAGGCGCTGGCAGCGCGCCGGCCCATCAGCGCCCATGCCCTGGGCAGCGCCTGGGCCGCGCGGGCCCTGGCCCAGACGCGCAACGACCTCGCCGCGCCCGCGACCCGTCCGGCCTGGCTGGCCAGCATCAGCGACGAAGAGCGCGCGGCCTGGCGCCGCATCGGCCAGCAACTGATGGGGGTCGTGCTCCACTACATCAACATCAACAGCCCCCGCGACGATGCTGATCTGCTCGCCGAAGCGCGGCGCATCGGCGGCGAGTATGCCGCCCGCGCCCGGCAGGCGGGCATGCCCCTCACCGCCGCTCTCGAAGCCGCGTTGTTCTTCCGCGATTCGCTGGTGGAGTCGGCCATGGGCTTGCCCGAGGAGGCCCATCTGCGCCCCGAGGCCAGCGCGCGCCTCCTGCGCCGCATCAGCCGCGTCGCCAATGAGGTGCATCTCGCCGTCGCCGCCGCCTACGAACAATCGCCTTGAGGTAAGTGGTCGCATGTCTCCCGGGAGCGCGGGCAGCTTGCCCGCGGAGACGCGACGAGGACGGGGCGCCCGCGCTCCCAGGCGCGTGGGTTACCCCAGGTGTGAACAGGTACCTCTTGAGGTCATTGGGGCGAAGCATGGATTCGCCCGGCAGTCTGGAGAGCCACCGTGGAGACCAACCCCTCTGAGCGTTTCAGTATCTGGCGAACGATGCGCCTCGGGACCTTTCACATCGGCTCGTCGTTCGTTGATCTGTTGACGTCGGGTGTCCTGAACCGGGTGCTGATCACCGACCTGGGCCTGTGGGCCACGCCGGTGGCCCTGCTTTCGGCCCTGCGCTACCTGCTCGCTCCCCTCAGCATCTGGGCCGGCTATCGCTCCGACACCCGCCCGATCTTCGGGTTGCATCGCCTGCCCTACATCTGGGCCGGGCGCTTGCCGATGGTCCTCTCCCTCCCGCTGCTGCCGATCGTCACGGTGCTCCTGGCGGCTGATCCAGGCTCGCTCCTCGGCTGGACGCTGGCGACCCTGGCGTTCCTGGTGTATGGTATCGGCACGCTGCTCTCCGGCAGCACCTACCTGGCCCTGGTGCGTGACAGCGCCCCGCCCGCCAGACGCGGCCAGGCCCTCAGCATCGTCCAGACCTTTCTGGTGGTGAGCTTTCCCATTGCCGGGGTGGTCTATGGCCTGCTGATGCCGGTGTACGACCCGGCTACCTTCTGGCGCATTACCCTGATCGGCATGGCAATCGCCTTCGGCTTCATTACCTTTGCCCTCTTTCGGGCCGAACGACCGGGGCAACGCATCGTGGCCGCTGATTCCGGCGACCGCACCCCCTTGCCTCGCCTCCTGCGCGAGATGTGGGCCGACCGGCGCGCGCGGGGCTTCTTTCTGTTCCTGGCCCTCGGCGCCATGAGCGCCTTTGCGCAGGATGCCGTGCTCGAACCCTTCGGCGGCGACGTCTTCGGCTTGCCCGCCGGCGAGACCACGCGCTTCAACGCCTACTGGGGCGTCGGGGTGCTGGTGAGCCTGATCGCCACGATCATCGTCACCCGCAA
>DAOTYR010000539.1:0-13544 GCA_034434655.1 Chloroflexaceae bacterium | reverse complement strand
CTGCGCGACGCGGCGCGCAGGCGGCGCTAGCCCGGGGGCCATGGTGTGCCATCTGGCGAGGCCCGCTCCAGAGCGGGCAGGCGCCGCAGGTTACACCAGGTTGAAGTGGGGAAACCCGGTTTCCCCACACCCCCGCCTCCGCGAGGGTTTGGGAGAGCGCGGCTCCGCACAACCGGGCCCCCGCCCGCGGGACGATTTGAGAGGGCGCGGCCCTGCCAGGAACAACTTTGCGCGGATGGCTGGCACGCACCGCCAGCCGGCGCGGCCCGCGGGCGGCGCTGCCCATGTCTGAAACCTGCCCGCCTGCCGTGGCTCAGGGCGCCCGCACGCCGAGCACTACCCGCGCGTCGGGCAGCACCCAGCCGCCCTCCGGCGGTTCGGAACTGACCACCTGGTTGGCTCTGAAGCGGTCGAAGACCTCGGGGATGCGCTCGCGGTCCTGGAGGTCCACAATGATGTTCTCGCGGGGGATGCCGCGGCGCACCAGATCCTCGATCACGTTCTCGACCTTCTCGCCCCGAATGTTCCACGAGACCTGGATGGCCCCCGGCGCCGGCGGCGCGGGGGGCGTGTCCTCCACCACCCAGGCCAGCACCCAGCCTTCGTAGCCCACCAGATTGGGGTCGAAGTTCTGCTTTACCCGGACCCGGTACCAACCGGGCTGGCTGGTGGTGTCGAGGACCTCGAGCAGGTCGCCGTTGCGCAGGTAGCCGCCGCGTGACGACTCGTCGGGCCGCAGGTAGAGCAGTCCGAACGGGCCGGGGATATCCTGCCCCTGGAAGCGGTAGCTGGGCAGCGGCCGGATGGCGGCCAGATGACGGTACTCCTGCTTAATGCCGAGGATGCGGCTCTCGCGCAGGTAATCCTGGAGCCGCAGGGTCACGTCAACGGGCAGACCGTTGAGCAGCAGGTTGTACTGGCCGCTGCGGAAGCCGTTGGGCAGCCGGTTGAGGCGCAGGTCGAGGCGGCCCGGTTCGGCGCGCTGGATGATCAGCCCGATGGCGGGGCGGTTGTCGCTGGCCGGCGCGGGTTGCAGGGTGACGGTGCGGATGCCGGTCAACCGGTCGCCGATCAGGGTGAATTGCAGCGGCAACTGGCCCACGAAGACGAAATCGCGGTCGCCTTGAACCGGCGCTTCGAAGCGCTGCACCACGAAGGGCGGCGGGGTCGGGGTCGGCGTTTCGGCAGGCTCAGGGGGCGTCGTGGTGGAAGCGTTGCCGGCGCGTGTGGCCGCGCCGGGGATGGAGGCGGGAACGGGGGCGGAGACCGCTGGTTCAGCGGTCGGGTTGGCGGTGACCACCGGCTCAGCGATGACCGCTGCGGGCGGGGTGGCGGCGATGGCCGGCGCGGCGGCGCCCGCCGTTGGTGCGGACGGTCCGGCGGGGGGGCGTGTCAGCCCCACGATGGCCAGGCCCAGGCCGATGGCCAGCAGCACCGTCAGCCCGGCCCAGACCAGACGCGCCGGGGTGAAGGAGCGGGTGGGCAGGCGCACGCGCCGCAGGTCCTCGAGCATGGCCCGGGCGTTCGGGTAGCGATCGGCCGGGTTGGGCATCAGCGCCTTGAGCACGATGCGCTCCAGGTCGGGCGGGACCGGTGTGGTCGGGTCCGCGGGCAACAGAATGGGCTTGCTCTCATCGGGGCCGCGATCGGGCGGGGGCGCGCCAACCAGCAGGTTGTAGAGCACCGCGCCGGCGGCGTACACATCGGCGGCCGCGGTGACGGGCGCGCCGGGCCGGCGCTGCTCGGGCGCGGAGAAGTGGCGCGTGTAGCCGCGCACGACCATGCGGTTGTGGCGTTGGGAGATGCCAAAGTCGAGCAGGTAGAGGTCGCCGCTGAGGTGATGGACGCGCAGATTCTCGGGCTTCACGTCGCAGTGGACGATCTCGCGGGCGTGGAGGTAGGTCAGGGCCTCGAGGATCTGGCGCGTCCAGCGGAGGGCCGTGGGCAGATCCGGGGGGCCCTGGCGGAGGTAGCTTGCCACATCGCGCCCGCGAATGTACTCCATCGAAATGCAGAGTTGCCCATCGAAGAAGAAAGCATCGTAGACCCTGGGGAGCCGTTCGTGGCTGAGCCGGCGCAACAACTCGCGTTCTTCGAGCAGGGCGTCCTGCTTGCTATCGTCGGCGGTCTTGCTGGCCTTGATGACCACCTCCTGGCCGCGTTCGACATCGAAGGCGCGGTAGGTGGTGCCAAAGCCCCCCTGGGCGCTGAGCAACTCGCGAATCTGATAGCGTTCCTTGATGGTATGGCCGATGGGCAAGGTGGCCGCACCGCCGCGGGGCAGCGGGTCACCCGCGTCCGGGGCGTCCGCGGCCGGCAGGGTTGCTGATGGCAGCGGCGGCGTCGGGGCGCTGACGGGCCGGGTGGCGGCGGGCCAGGCGTAGCCGAGGCGCCGCAACTCCGCGAGCATGGCCTGCGCGTCGGGGTACCGGTCGGCGGGATCGTAGCTCATCGCCTTCAGCACCACCTGTTCGAGTTCGATGGGGATGGATTGGCTCTCGTCGCTGGGAAGCCGCACGGTGCGATCGTTGCGGTCGTCGCGAAACGGCGGTTCATACCCGGTCAGGAGCAGGTAGAGGGTGGCGCCGACGGAGTAGACGTCGCTGGCCGGGGTGGGGCCGGCGTCGGGGTCGTACTGTTCGGGAGGGGAGAAGCGCGGCGAATGGGCGCGGATGGACGTCTGCGCCACAGGCTGGGACAGGCCGAAATCAAGCAGAAAGATCTCGCCCGTCTCCATATGTACGCGCAGGTTCGAGGGCTTGACGTCGCGGTGAACGATCCCGCGCTCGTGGAGGTAGGCGAGGGCCTCGAGGGTCTGGCTGATCCAGCGCAGGGCAGTGGGCCGATCGGGAGGGTCGGCGCGCCGATCGGGGCCGCGGGGCGCCACATAGCTCGCCACATCGCGGCCAGGGATGTACTGCAAGGCGACGCAGAGCTGGCCCTGATGGAAGAACCCGTCGTACACTCTGGGCAGGCGGGGGTGCTCCAGGCTTTTGAGCAACTGAAGTTCTCGCAGCAGCGCGTTCTGCTCAGTATCGCCCGCCGTTTTGCTGACCTTGATCACCACCTCGCGTCGCTCGACGCTGTCAGTGGCCAGATAGGTGGCGCCGAAGCCGCCTTGTTCGCTGATCGTGCGGCGAATGGTGTAGCGTTGGTTAAGCGTTACGCCTGGCTGAATGGTCATGCGTCGTACGGGAGTTCGGCATTATGCGGACCCGGAAGTTCATGCCTAACGTGAACATACGCCCTCAGCGAGGGGCGTGGGGAAACCGGCTTTCCCCATCCCCCCCACCCGGGGGGAGGGTTTGGGAGGGCACAGCCCTCCCAAGAAGTATGTTCATCCCGTCGGTGTGCGGCGGAGCCGCATGGACGGCTGACAGGTCCTTCGCCGCTTGCATGCGGCCCTTTGCATGAGCGTTCGGGTGAGGGGCGCGGAGGGCCAGGCCCGCTGCGCTCCTGTCGTTTCGCCCGCGGCGGGGGCGCGCCCTGGCCCGGACCGCGGAGGTCCGCCGCCGGGGGCGGCGCGGGGAATGGGGGGAGGCGAGGCTTCCCCACGCCCCGCCAGCAGCGCCGTAGAGATGAACCATGTCTCACCGCTCAAGATTGAGCACATAGCCCAGGCCCCGGCGGTTCACGATCAACTCCCCGGTGGCCTGGGGATCGGCGGCGCGCAGGCGCCGGCGCACCTCGGCAAGCTGTTGATCCAGCGGCGCGGCCTCATCGCCAGGGCGATAGTCGGAGCCCCAGATGGCGCGGGCGCAACTTTCCCGCGAGCACACCTCCCCGGCGTGCTCGTAGAGGAAGCGCAGCAAGCGCACTTGCATCGGGGTGAGATCGACCACGTGATCGCCAAGCAGGAAGCGCATCTGGCGATCATCGTAGCGCAGGTGATTCGCGGCGACTTCGGTAGCTTCGGGATCATCGAAGCGCAGGACGGGCCGGGCGCTGCCCAGGCCGATCTCATCGTCGTGGCGCAGCAGGTGCGGGGCGCTCAGGCGCCGCCCGTTGATGAACGTGCCATTGACGCTACCCGCATCGACCAGCAGAAAGTGCATCCCATTGCGCTCGACCCGGGCATGCAGGCGTGAGACCAGAGGGTGGTTTATGACCAGATCGCAGCCGGGCGCCCGTCCCAGTGAGCAGGCGTCCCCCGCCAATGGATAGCTGCGTGTGGCCACAATCTCAGGATCAAGCGCCAGGAGGCTGGCGCCGGGCATGGCGTTACGCATGCTGCACCTGTTGCTGACCGGGCCATAGACCAGATAAACGCGCTTCAAGCATAGCATGCAAAACGCAGTTATGCCAGAGGAAAAATATTCATACACATTCACCATGGCCCTGCCCGTCGCGAGGGTCCGGAGGCCCCGGGCGGTTACGCCGCACGCCAGCCGTCCATGCGGCTGCGCCGCACACGAACAGGATGAACATAGGTTGTTCCTGGGAGGGCAAAGCCCTCCCATCCCCTCCCCCTGGGTGAGGGGATGGGGAAACCTGGTTTCCCCATCCCCCTGCTCGAGGGCTGCGCCTCCCAACCCCCTACGGGCGGGGCGTGGGGAAACCCGGTTTCCCCACACCCCTCGCGGCTCCGCCGCACACCGACGGGATGAAAATCCTTCCTGGGAGGGCTGCGCCCCAAACCCTCCCGCGGGCGGGGGTATGGGGGAACCTGGTTCCCCCATTTTCACGTTAGTGGGATGAAAGAAGGTTTTCCTGGAAGGGCGCAGCCCTCCCACACCCCGTGACACGCGCGGCGCCTCGAATGAGCAAACGCAACGTCTTTCCTTAGCCAGCGCCTATAGCTCCGTATCCTCCTGTACCTGTACATGTATGCTTGCGACAAGGCAAGCAACGGGAAGGAGGGGAACCATGGCCTGGTGTTTCTGGAGCGGAGCGATCGTCCTGGCGCTGCTCGGGGTGAGCGCGCTGACGCTCGACCCGCGCCGTGTTCGCCTGTCGCGTCTTTCGCCGCTGCGGCTGCTGCGGGGCTGTTTCGCCGCGCTGCTGCTGCTGATCGCCGCGCTCCTGGGGAGCCTGGCCTGGGTGCTGCGATGAACCACGCATTGCTTCTGGTGCAGGTGGATGGCACGCCTGGCTCTCCGCCGCGGGGCGTCGCGGGCATCGGCGTGGTCGTGCGCGGTCCCCGCGGCAATCTGATCTGCACGCGCTGCCTGCGGGCGCCGGCTGTCACGAACCACGAGGCTGAGTACCAGGCGGTGATTGCCGGTCTTCAGTTGATGCTGACCCACTATCCGGGGGTGGCCGTGCGCTGCATGAGTGATAGTCAGGTGGTCATTGACCAGCTCTGCGGGCGCGCCGCGGTGCGCGCGGAGGGGATGCACCGGTTGTTCGAGCAGGCCCGGGCGCTGTGCGAGCGCCTGAGCGCGCTGGAACTGATCGCCATTCCCCGCGAGTTGAACCGCGTCGCCGACGCCCTGGCCTGGGAGGCCCTCGGTGGTCGCCAGGCGATCGTGGGCTTTCGCCGCCAGCAGGTGTAGTAGTGGGGAGGTGTTACGAGAAGCGGTGAACGGTATCCGGCGCGCGCCGCGCGCGGCGGGAGGCCCTCACCCCTGGCCCCGCGCCCGCGCGCGGGAGCGGGGCGACCAGAGGATCGCGCCGGGTGGAGCAACGGTCAAACTGGCATGGCCGCTTCTGGACTATGCCTTAGCCAGGGAGGATTGCTATGAGTAGCCAGATTGTCAGCGAGACCTGCGCCGTGGTGGAAGAGGCGATTGTTGAAGGGCTGGCAGTTGCCCGGGGCGAGGTGAGCGCCGAGGGGATGGGGCGCGATCTGCCGTTGCCCCGTTTTGTGACCGGCCTGGCGACGTTGCCGCAGGCGCTCCCGCGGCAGATGTTCGGGCTGACCACCCAGCTCGTGGTGCCGCCGGGGGCCTCAGCCGTGGTCCATCTGCCTGGCGGGGAGCCGGCGGTGTATGGGCCGGGCAGCTACTGGCTGTGGGGCCAGCCCGGCCTGGCGCTGGCGCAGTGGGTGGACGCACGGCGCCGGCAGGTGCCGGTGGGGCCGGTCGAGGGCTTTAGCGCCGACAAGTGGCGCGTGCGTCTGTGGCTGGCGGTGGACGTGGCGGTGAGCGACCCGCGGCTGATCGCCGCCCATCGCCAGCCCCTCGATACCCTGGCGACGGCGGCGCGCGCGGCGGCCCTGGCCTACATCGAGCGCCACAGCCATGCGGCGCTTACCGGCCACGAGGATGACCGGGGCGGCATGGACGGGCCGGCCCTGGCGATCCTCGAACGGCTGCGCGCCGACCCGGCCCTGGCAGGTCTGGAGATCATCAGCGTGCGCGTGGTTGAACGTCAGGGCGACGAACGGCAGATCGAAGCCGCCACGGCGGCCACTGTCGCCGCGGCGCGGATTGACGAGGCTCTGCGGGTGGAAGCGGCCGAGCATCGCGCCACGCTGCAGCGGCTGGAGGCGCGCTCGGTGGTCGAGGAGCGCGAGCATAGCCTGCGGCTGGCGGCCACTGCCGCCGTGGCCCGCGAGCGCCTGCTGGCCCAGCAGTCCGAGGTGCAGCAGGCGGCCCTGGCCGCGCGGCTGGAGATCGTCCTGGCCCAGATCCGCGCCCAGACCGTCGAGATCGCCCGCGAGGAGCAGCTCTGGCAGGCCGAACAGGCCCGGCTCCAGGGCGAGTGGGAACAGGCGCAGCGCCAGCTCCTCGAGGCCCATCAGACCGATCAGCACGTGCGGGTGCTGGAGGCGCAGCAAGGCATCGCCCGCGTCGAAGGCGACGTGGCCCTCGCGGCCCAGGCGCGCCAGAACGAGCATGCCCTGGCCCTGGCCGCCATCCAGCAACAGATCGCCGAGCAGCGCGCTCGCCAGGCCGAGCTTGCCGCCGAGCGCCGCGCCCAGCACGATCAGGCCCTGCTCGAACTGCACCTGCGCCACGAGGCCCTCATGGCCGAGCAGATGCAGAAGCTGGAAGCCTGGCGCGCCCAGCAGGCGCAGATTGGTGGTCGCGTGGTAGGGGTTCTGGGCCTGGAAGTTGCGGAGTGAGCGCGCCCTGGGGGGTGGAGGAAAGGAGTTCTCCCATGCCAATCTTTCCCCGATACACCGGCCCGGCCCTGCTCGAGCAGGCGGTGAGCGTCGAGAACCTGACCCTGGCGTGGCGGCGGGTCCGCAGCAACATCCAGGTGGCCCGGCGCGGACGGAGCGCCGGGGTGGACGCGGTGACCCTGCGCGATTTTGAGGCCGACTGGGCGGCGCAGATGCGCGCGCTGGCCGAAGAGCTGCGCGGCGGGGTCTATCGCCCGCTGCCGGCCCGCCAGGTGACCATTCCCAAGGCCAGCGGCGGGGAGCGGGCCATCGCCATCCTCGCCATCCGCGACCGCGTCGCCCAGCGGGCGGTGCAGCAGGTGTTGCAGCCACTCTTCGAGCCGCTGTTTCTCGACTGTTCCTACGGCTGCCGTCTGTACGTCGGCGTGCCCGAGGCCGTGGCCCGCGTCGCGCGCTACGCCGACCAGGGTCTGGGCTGGGCGGTGGATGCCGATATCGCCAGTTACTTCGATACAATTGACCACCGCATCCTCCTGGGGCTGGTGCGCCAGCGGATTGAGGAGCCGGCGGTGCTGCGGCTGATCAGCCAGTGGCTCCAGGCCGGAGCGCTGCGCGGCGCCGAAGACGCGCCGCTGGTTCCCGAACCCGGCGGACTGGGGGGCCTGGTGCGCCGGGGCGGGGCGTTGATCCGCGAAGCGGTGACGGCAGCCCCGGTCGTGCCGCCGGCCCCGGCTGAGGACGACGCCTATGCCGCGGCGGCGTGGGAACGGCCCGATGGAGCGGGACAGCGCGCGGGCCTGGATCTGCGCGGCCTCGTCGCCGCGGCGAGCCTGGTGCAGCCGGCGCTCGAAGGGGCGCGCCGGCTGGCCCCGCATCTCCAGCGCATTGGCCGGCAGCGCCTGCTGATCGGCGGCGCGCTGGCAGTGAGCGCCGTGGCCGCCAGCGAAGTGGCCCTGCGGCTGCATGCTGCCTCCAGCGCTCGCGGCGCGCCGCAGGGCGGGGCGCTCTCGCCACTGCTGGCCAACATCTATCTGCATCCCTTCGACCTGGCCATGACCAGCCATGGGATGCGCCTGGTGCGCTTTATGGACGATGTGGTGATTATGTGCGCCTCGCGCGACGAGGCCGAGCGCGCCCTGGAGTTGACCCGCCGGCAACTGGCAACCCTGCGCCTGACCCTCAATGGCGACAAAACCCGCATCGCCGCCTACGCCGATGGGCTGGAGTTCCTCGGCCAGAGCCTGGCCCCGCGCCGCCGCGGCCCGCGTGCTGGCGAAGGGCTGACCAGCTTCGAGGAGGCCGAACGCGCCCTGCGCGAGATCTCACAACGGGCTGGCGAGCGCATCCGCCGCGGCGCCGGGCGGATGCGGCGCCAGGGGCGGGAGTGAGGGGGAGGCGTGGAGGTGTGGAGGTGTGGAGGTGTGGAGGTGTGGAGGTGTGGAGGTGCGATCAGATTGCTCTCTGGCTCCACAGCTCCACAGCTCCGCAACGCGATCATAGTGCTAGAGCGGATCAACAAGGAGCCAATCTCATGGCAACGCTCTACGTTCAGGAACAAGGGGTGACCGTGCGCAAACGGGACGAGCAGGTGCTGATCACCCGCGAGGGCAAGACCCTCCAGGAGATCCCGCTGAACAAGATCGATCAGGTCGTGTTGATGGGCCGGGGCGTGCAGATGTCCACCGCGCTGCTGGTGGAGTTGATCGGCCGGGGCATTCCGGTGATGCTGACCAACCAGCGCGGCAGCCGCCACTATGCCACGCTGACGGCCGGGCCGTCGCGCTTCGGGGCACTGCGCCTGGCCCAGATGCAGCGGGTGAACGAACCGGCCTGGAACCTCGACCTGGCCCGCGCCGTGGTGCGGGCCAAACTGAGCAACCAGCGCGCCGTGCTGGCCCGCGCCGCCTGGCCCGCCGCCGCCTCGGCCCTGGGGCAGATTGACGCCGCACTTGCCGCCGTAGACTCCGCGGCGGACATTGACGCCGTGCGCGGCCACGAGGGCGCCGGCGCGGCGGCTTACTTCGGCGCCTGGCGGGTAAGATTCCAGCAAAGCTGGGGCTTCCAGGGACGCCAGTTTTACCCTCCACCCGACCCGATCAACGCCATCCTCTCCTTCGGCTACACCCTGCTGCTGCACGACGCCCTCACCGCCGTGCAGTTCACCGGGCTGGACCCGTATCTGGGCGTGTTCCACGTCATCGAGGCGGGGCGACCTTCGCTGGCCCTCGACCTGATGGAGGAATTTCGCCCCCTGGCCGTGGACCGCATGGCGCTCGAACTGATTCAGACCGGCGCGCTGGCGCGCGACCAGTTCGAGCGCCCGGCCCAGCGGCCCGACGCGGTCTACCTCAACGCGACCGGGCGGGCGCTGCTGGTCGCGCGCTACGAAGCCGCCTTGCAGGCGCCCGCGCGGCTCCCCGGCGGCGAGCAAACGCCCCTGCGGCGGGTCATCCTGCTCCAGGCTCAGGCGCTGGCGCGCGTCGTGCGTGGCGAACAGGCCGGGTATGCAGGGTACGTGATGCCATAGTAGATGGCGGATTGTGGAGGATTGCCGGATGTTCACCATCATCAGCTACGACATCGTAGATGATAAACGCCGCGTGAAGGTGATGAAACTTCTCAAAGGCTACGGCCTGCGGGTGCAGTACAGCGTCTTCGAGTGCGACCTGAACCCGGGCGAGTTCGCCCGCCTGGGGCGGGAACTGCGCGACCTGATTGACCAGAATGTAGACAGTGTGCGCTGCTACCGCCTGGATCAGGAGGCCGTCCGGCGGATCGCCATCTACGGCATCGGCCAGGTCACGACGGAGCCGGGGCACTACTGGGTGTAGGGCATAGGGGTTCAAACTCACGTGACAATCCAGCCTTCTACCATTTTAGATTGCGGATGGTAGATTGCCGCTCCACGCAACAGGAAGCGCTCCAGCTCACGAGCCTGCAGCGTCTCGATGACGCTTTGGTAGCAGCCCGCGGCGAGCTTTCGGGGATGATCCCGGGAACGCCCATTCGCATAGGATGTTGCCGCTTCAGGAAGCCCGCGCCTGGTACGTCCGCGCCTATAGGGCTGCGTCCTCCCGAAATGGCGTAGGGGGGGGGACACCCCGCCCCTACGCCGGCCCGCCCCCCGACAGCGCCGGTGAGGCGACCTTCCGCATGTTCCGCATTCAATGGGGCAACCGGGTTTTCCCATACCCTGCTGGAGGAGGCAACCCGGCTCCGCCCCCCAGCGGGGGGAGGCTGGAAGGGGGGCGGAACGCCGCGAACGGTGAAACTCCTACGAACCTGGTCTCACGTGAACATAGGCCCTCGGCCAGGGAAATGGGGAAACCAGGTTTCCCTATCCCCTCACCCGGTGGGCGGAAAGGGGCGCGCTGCGACCCCGCCCTCGCCGGGCGCGGTGCGGCGAGGGCGGGCGCCGGTCAGACCGCCCGTCCTCACTCCAACCACACCCGCACCCCTCCCACCGGGGGCGCTCCGAGCGCCAGGCGCCCCGCCGCCGCTCGTCCGGCCGCCGCGGGGCGTCGTGGCCGCGCGCCCGGCGCCGCCACATCGTCCGCGCGCCCCGGCGCGGCGGCCGCGGCCCCGGCGTCGTCCCCCGGCGCGCCGCGCAGCGCGGCGCCCGCCATGCCCGTCACCCGGTCCAGCCGGAAGCAGCGCTCGGCGCGCGCCGCCAGGCAGTAGGCGTGCAGGTAGCTCACCGGCCCGTGCTCCTCCAGCCGCAGCGGGCGCACCACCCGCTCCCGCGGCGCCGCGTCACGCGCCCCCTGGTACCAAAGCCGCACCGCTTCCCGCCGCCGCACCGCCCGGCGCAGCGTCTCTCGCAGCGCGCCGAGGGCCGCAGGCCGGGGCGGTGGCATACCAGCCGTGGCCGGCGCTCCCGCATCACCACCATCCCCCGCCAGCGTCACCCCGTCACCGCCCGCCTCCGCCCTATCACCCGCCGCCGCCAGCGCCGGGGGCAACCCGGCCCGCAGCTTCGCCAGCGCCGCAGCCGGCGGGGGCGGCGGCGCGCCGGGGGGCGCGTGGGCGGCGTAGAACGCCGCCGCCGCCAGCAACCCGGCCCGTTCTGCCGGAGTCAACGCCACCGGCGCCCCCGCGCGCGCCGCCCGCTCCTCCGGCGGCGCGGGCACGCCCCGCCCGGCGCGCGCCAGCGCCCGCGCCAGCGCCCGCTCGCGCCCCGGGGCCACCAGCGCCACCCCCGGGGCCACCTGCGCCTCGAGCGCCCGCCGCGCCGCCCGGCTCCGGCGCACGGCCCGCGCCAGGTCCTCCGGGTCCGCGCTGAGCAGCACCGTCCGCCGCACCAGCCGCAGCCCCTCCGCCGCCCGGAGCGTCCCGGCGAGAGCCGCCGGCACCCCGCCGCGCAGCGCCAGCGGCGTCGCCAGCCGCGCCGGGTCGTGGCCGCGGGCGATCGCCGCCGCCACCTCCGCCGGCCCCAGCCGGTAGACCAGCGTGGTGGGCGTGCTGGCCTCCCAGCACCCGAAGGCCGCCACCGCCAGCGCCTCCGGCAGGTCCGCCCGGCGTGGCAGATGCAGCCGCCCGTCGGCGCTCCAGGTCCAGGGGGCGGGGTGGGTGGGGAGGTGAGGAGATGTGGAGGTGTGGAGGTGTGGAGGTGGGGGGGCGGGGGCGCGAGGGGCGGGAGCGACCCCGTTCCGCCCGTGCCCGCCCGCGGGCGCGTCTCCAGGTTGCGGATCACCGGGGACAGCGACCGGGGCCGCCCCGTTCCGCCTGTGCCCGCCTGCGGGCGCGTCTCCAGGTTGCGCCGGATCACTGGGGACGGCGACCGGGGCCGCCCCGTTCCGCCCGTGACCGCCCGCGGGCGCGTGGCGCGCCAGCGTTGCCGGCCCCTCCAGGCGCCCCCCCCCGCGCTCCTCCGGGTCACCATACTCCTGACGGGGCGACACGCCCCCGTCGCCCGCCCCGTCCCGTGCCTCTAGCTGCGGCCCCGCGGGCAGCGCGCCCAGCCAGCGCAACGGCCCGACGCAGGCCGCCGCCCACACCGTCGCCGCCCGGCGCGCCGTCCAGGGCCCGCGGCGGGAAGGGCCGCTCAAGCTATGGGTCGTGCCATCGGCCAGGGGTCCCAGGGCCGCCGCCAGGCGCGCATAGGCCCGCTCCGGCTGCGCGGCGGCCTCGGGGGGCAGATGCGCGGCCCAGACCAGCAACCGCCGCCGCAGGGCCGGGGCGTCCAGCCCGCGCAGGCGCACCCGCAGGGCGACCAGCCAGGCCTCCGGGCGGCGGTCCATCTCCCAGGCGGTCCGCAGCCGCGCCAGGCGCCCGGCGGGGGGCAGAGCCAGCAGACGCGGCGCGGCGGGGCCGGGGGCCAGAGCGGCCCCATCGCGGGCCAGGGCCCCCAGAGCCAGCAGCAGCGGCACGGTCCACGTCAAGAGGGCCGCGGCGGCCTCGGGGGGCAGGGGCGCCAGGCGCGGGACCAGGGCGCGGCGGGCGGCGGCGGTCAGGCGCCCGTCCTGGCGCGCGGGCAGGGGCCCTTCGGCGGCCGCCAGGAGCAGGGCCGTCGTGGCGGCCAGGACCGGCGGCTCGCTCGCGGCGGGGTCGGGGGGCGGGGGCGCGAGGGGCAGGGGGGCAGGCAACCAGGCGCGCACCTCGGGGGGCACGAGGAAGCGGGGGGGATGGAAAGGCGCGGCGGGGCGGGGCAGGAGCAGGCCGAGCAGCAGCAGGCGCTCGCTAAGCGAGCGGGGCCTGGGGTCGGCGCGCACCTGGTGAAGGGGGCGGATGGGGCCGAAGCGGGCGGTCAGGGCATCGGGGCGCAGGCCGCCGGGGCAGGCGCGGAGGGCCTGCAACGCGGCCTGGGCGTCGGGCTCGAGGGCCCAGTAGAGGGCGCGAAGGGCGGCGGGGCGGCAAAGGGCGGCGCGAAGGCGCGCGAGGCGCTCCGCGGGCGAACAGCGGCGGGGCAGCGCGACGCGATGGGTAGCGGCGATGAGGCGGAGCAGGGTCGGCGGCGACTGCGCGAGCGCGGCGGCCCAGCGATTCATGCTTGTCCTCCGGCGGATGACCTGCTATACTGTGGCTACTGGAACCATGATAGGCGCTGGGGGACAGGAACGCAAATCGCACCAGCGAAGATGGGCGCTGGCCGACGGGATAGAGGGCATTGGCACGCGGCGCCGGGTCCTGGCTCGGGCGCGAGGGTCAGCGCCTCACCGCCCGCTCTGAAGGGGTTTGAAACTAGTATGCCGATACGCCGATAGCGTCGACCGCGTCCCAGCGCCTCACCGCCCGCTCTGAAGGGGTTTGAAACCTCGACATCGCTGCCGCAGATTGTGTTGGCGTCGTTGCAGCGCCTCACCGCCCGCTCTGAAGGGGTTTGAAACGGTTGTCGCAGGACGGTATCCTATCCATCGGGAAATCAGCGCCTCACCGCCCGCTCTGAAGGGGTTTGAAACTTAGACATCGTTACCGGCACATCCCCCGCTTCCTCACGCAGCGCCTCACCGCCCGCTCTGAAGGGGTTTGAAACGGTTGTCGCAGGACGGTATCCTATCCATCGGGAAATCAGCGCCTCACCGCCCGCTCTGAAGGG